>NZ_JAJEQN010000067.1:0-11329 GCF_020687335.1 Anthropogastromicrobium aceti | reverse complement strand
TCCGATAATTGCAAAAAGTTTCTTGGCTTTCATCCCACGGTTAAAACCGTGGGCTTTCCCGCCCGACTTTTGTAAAATTGTTACCGATGAGAAAAGAACCGAAATCAAAAAATATTTTGCAGATCATCCGAATGATTGGGAACGCTTTTGCAATACGCCAGTGGTAATTCCACCAGCTGTCAGTTCAATATGGATGAATCTGTCAGCTGATCAAGAAGCAAAAGTATTGCAAATTTTAAAAGAACTTCCAATACGTTTCAGCAGAATAGAACTTGATCAACAGTTTGAACAGAGAGGCTTATTAAATGTGGTCACAAATCCACCAGCATCCCATATTTTATCACTTTGTTGTAATCCATGGGAAGTAGGTGCAAATGCTGACTTACTATATTTCTCGCCGGAGTTAAAGAGAGTAGAAATAAAAAATAGGATGACAGAGGAATAGTTTTGTGCTATAGTAGATTCAGGGTTTGGGAAGATTTGGCGTGTTAAATATGTCCAAATTGTAAACATGCATGAAAATGAGGATCTGTCAGAATATTCAGACAAATACCTGCAAAAACAGGCTCTGGAAACCGCATAAAACCTAGGTTTTTGAATGGGTACTGTAGAAATGAGTCATTAGCCCGAGAGGGCATTAAATGCGCAATACGATAATTAGCATTTAAACTAATTATGAATATGCGAAGGGATTGTAAATGCATGAGTTCACATTTTAAATTGGACGCAATTTTGTTGTTTTTTTATGTTTTGCATTGACAAACAATAGTTTTGTGGCATTATTATATTGGTAGTTAACTTGATTGAATGTTGATTTTTCTAAGAAAATAGATTGTCTATGTGATTCAGATTGATTTTGTTTATACTTTAGAGTATAATATTTTCAGCTTTTATGTCCTGCTGAGAGTGGATGCAATATAAGGGATGAAGTTGATTATGGAATACTTGTCTATTTCCAAAGATCCGGAACAGTAATAAGTCCTAAGGAGGCAGGTTTTATGGTTTTTAATACTTTTATAAAATGTCAGGTTTGCGGATGTATTACTAGAGTTCGTTTGCAAGTTGGCTGGCAAGAAGAACATCCGATAGAAGTAGCATGCGGTAAATGTGGAACCTCCTTGTCTGGTAGCGTGAAGATAGGGCAAGATCGTCCAGGGTTAAGTTTTTCTTTTGATAATGCTGATGAAGTTCAGGACGAAAATTCGGATTATATTAAACTCACAAAAGCATCAAGATATCATTTTTGCTTGGATTCTGAGGACTATACAGGCTTTTTGAAAATCCTCGTGAATGCGAAATTGAGAAATGCTATCGGTCATAATGATGTTGAATACAATTCCGTAGACTAGCTGATAACTTATATTCCTAATCCGAAAGATAGAACAAAAAAGAAAACAGAATATTTGCTTGAATTTGAAAATGAGGCAATGTGTATGTTTCAAGCTATATTGGGAGTCTCTGAATATTTGTATCGTCTGAGGGAACTTGAACTTATGCATGATGGAAAATTCCTATTATGGTTCAGGAAAGAGCAAATTGGCCGAAGAAGATAGGCCGCAATGAATTGTGTCCATGTGGAAGTGGAAAGAAGTATAAGCGTTGTCATGGGCGATGAGAGTATACAGAAATTCGTTCATTGTTTATTATAGAGTGATTTATCGAAGAAGGAGGCATCCTATATGAAAAAGAAAAAAGATGAAATAACCATCCGTTCCAGCGCAGCAGAATATCTAACTTATGTTGCCTCAGTTGGTGATCAGCAGGACAGTATTGAGATGCGCTATGAGGATGAGAATATATGGCTGACACAGAAGATGATGGCCACATTATATGACGTTGGTTTACCAACGATAAATGAACATATTAAAAAGATTTATGCAGATAGTGAATTAGAAGAGTCTGCAACTATTCGGAATTTCCGAATAGTTCAAACCGAAGGATCACGCCAGGTCACTCGTGATACGAAACATTATAATCTTCAAATGATTATTGCGGTTGGATTCAAGGTAAATAATGAACGAGCAGTGCAGTTTCGTAAATGGGCCAATGGTATCGTAAAGGACTACACCATCAAAGGCTGGGTTATGGATGACGAGCGCTTGAAAAATGGTGGTTCTGTGCTCACAACAGAATACTTTGATCGTTTGCTTGAGCAGATTCGTGAGATCCGTTTATCTGAGCGTAGATTCTATCAGAAGATAACGGATATCTATGCCACAGCTCTTGATTATGACCGCACGGCAAAAACGACAAAGCAGTTTTTTGCCAAGGTGCAGAATAAGATGCATTATGCAGTTCACGGACATACGGCAGCAGAGTTGATTTATGAGCGAGCAGATGCAGGTAAGCCACATATGGGATTAACTACATGGGCAGCAGCACCAGAAGGCAAGATTGTAAAAAGTGATGTGAGTGTTGCAAAAAATTATCTTTCTGATAAGGAAATGCGTTCATTACAGCATATTGTTTCAGCGTATTTAGATCTGGCAGAGGATCGTGCAGAACGTCACATTCCGATGACAATGGAGGACTGGGCAAAGCGTCTGGATCTATTCCTGATGGCGGATGACAGAGAAGTTCTTCTGGACGCAGGTAAGATTACGGCAGAGATTGCCAAGGCAAAAGCTGAGACTGAATTTGAAAAGTATCGAGTCATTCAGGACAGATTGTTTATGTCTGACTTTGATAAATACATGCTGGAATTGGAAGAGAATGCGAAGAAGCAATAGGGTCGATTCTCCCTTTCAATTCTGGATTTTCAGGCATAATAAGGTCGAGTGCATGAAAACCAGGCTATCAGTTAGGACGAAGTTTCGGGGGCAGGTCTGCCAGCTGCACACAGCTGGTCGGCCCTGACCCCAGTCTCGCCAAGAACTACTAGAGCCAGCTGCGTTCATCAATGATGAAAAAGCTACGGCAATTATTCAGCACATTACTTACAATGTTTTAGATGAGTGTTACGGCACGGAGGTCTTTACCGATCCGACTATTAAGGGTAGGTTAGGCATCAATGCAATGAAAGCAAAGAAGCATTTGTATGATCATGTTGTGTTTGATTCGACCAATGAACGCGACTTTGCTACTGAATTAGATATCAACACGGATGTGGCCGTATATGTGAAGCTACCGGATGGATTCTATATTTCAACTCCGGTAGGACATTATAACCCTGACTGGGCAATCGCTTTCTATGAGGGCAAAGTAAAGCATATCTATTTTGTGGCGGAAACGAAGGGTTCTATGTCTTCTATGCAGTTGCGTTTGATTGAGGAATCCAAGATTCATTGTGCAAGAGAACACTTTAAAGCGATCTCTAATGGCAATGTTGTTTACGATGTTGTGGACAGCTATAAATCATTGATGGATAAGATTATGAAGTAGCGCATTAGAGACAGTAACAAATGATAGTCAGAAATGGAGGTGAAAAAGTGAACACATGCGCCATTTTAAGGAGTCAAGGGAACTACACAATATTTCAATTTAATAATGAAGTGATTCGCTTTCGAACCTCTACTCGTTTGGAACGATACATAAAAGTAGTGGAGTGGGATCATGGTTATTTGGTTGTAATGGTAAAGTATAGCAGTGTAGGTGAGGTTGAGGAATATATTGACCTAATACCGATATTGGAGCGGCTGTATTATGATGTAGATCAATTTCTGAAGCCGATCAGGGAGGTTAAGATAGACTACTCGCCAGAAATTTAAGATGCGTATAAAAAAGAGAATAATCAGGTAATGAGAAATTAAATACGATAACAATTACTTAAGAGTTGATACTAGGAGGACCCTTATGAAAAAATTTCGTTTTGCCATTTTAGGAGCAGGTCATATTGCAAGACAGTTTTGTGATGCCGTATCGCGAATTGATGGATGCGAGGTATGTGCAGTTGCCAGTAAAAGTCTTGCGCGAGCAGAAAACTTTGCGAAGGAGAATGGTGTTGAAAGCTATTATGATGATTACGAGACACTATTGGAGAAGGAAAGACCAGATTGTGCCTATATTGCAGTGACACCAAATGATCATTATCGTTTGAGTGTGCTTTGCGTAAATCACAGCGTACCAGTTTTGTGTGAGAAAGCGATGTTTCAAAATTCAGAGGAAGCGAAGAATTTGTATGCGCTAGCGAGTGAGAAAAAGATTTTTATTATGGAAGCTTTGTGGAGTCGGTACCTTCCTGCTGTGCAACAGGTAAAAAGGTGGGTGGAACAAGAAAAGATCGGAAAGCCAACCGTTTTGCAGTGTAATATTGGCTTTTTGGCGCCAGATGAAAAAGAAAATCGGTATTTTAATCCAAAGTTGGGAGGTGGCGTGGCAAAGGATATTACGGTTTATGCATATGAAATCACGACATTTATTTTAAACCAAGTAATTCGAGATATATCCGTGTCTGCAACTTGGAGCGATACAGGTGTTGATGTCACAAATCATGTTTCAATTTGCTTTGACGATACGCTTGCTGATCTTTTGACGAGCTTTGTTGCACAGTTAGAGGAGCAGATGGTAATTTATGGCCGATTTGGAAAAATCGTTCTTCCCCATCCTCACTATGCATCAGAGGCATATTTGTATGGAAATGACGGGGAATTAAAAGAACATTTTGTAGATCAAGAAACGAAAAATGGTTTTATCTATGAGATTCAGGATGCAATTCGCTGTATTCAAGCTGGAAAATTGGAAAGTGATGTTGTGCCGTGGAAGGATACACTGGCATGCGCAAAGCTGTTTGATAAGATCAATGCGTCTTGCGATGAAAAAGCATTGAAAACGATCGAAGATATTGAAGCATTGCCAGATGGAACAAGAGCGGAATTATGAAAATGAATAGTTGGAATCCGTGGCATGGATGTAACAAATACAGTGAAGGCTGTGATCATTGTTATATGTATTACTTAGATGCGCAGAGGGATCAAGATGGAAGTTTGATATATAAAACTAAAACGAATTTTAATCTTCCCTTAAAGAAAACACGTCAGGGAATCTACAAAATACCGTCTGGAACAATGCTACATGTATGCATGACGTCTGATTTTTTTCTGGAAGAGGCAGATGTCTGGCGTGATGAAATATGGGATATGATTCGGATTCGTTCGGATGTTTCTTTTTGGATTCAGACCAAAAGAGCCAGGCGAATCCAGCAGTGTCTTCCATTCGATTGGAATGATGGCTGGGAGAATGTAATACTTTGTGTCACGACGGAAAATCAAAAAAGAGCCGATGAAAGATTGCCGATATTGCTTGATATTCCTGCAAAACACAAGGCTTTTATGATTGCACCGATTTTGTCTGAAGTGCATGTTGAATCTTATCTTGCAACAAAGCAATTTGAACAAGTTCTTTGTGACGGAGAAAACTATGACGGAAATCGTCCCTGTCGATATGAGTGGGTAAAATCGCTACATGATCAGTGTGAAAAGGAAAATATTCGATTTGATTTTATCGGAACAGGCAATGTATTTGTCAAAGATGGAAAAGTTTATCGAATACCGAAAGCATACCAAAGTGTACAGGCAAAGCGTTCTGGTTTGTCGTATCCGTCTGGAGAGACTGATGTTCCAATACAGCCGCGATGCAAAACTTGCAAAAGAAGATACAGTTGTAATGGATGCCATTGGTGTGGAAAATGTATCGTAGGGTAGAAGGATAGTTTAGTGTCAATGGTGTGACTACCCAAACGCACCAAACTATCCAAAGTAAAGTCCCACCCCCATTAAATGATGAGACTCACTGTAAACTCTTCTTCAGCAATTTGCGCGATGAGCAGTAACTATATACGCAGGTGATAATCTCTGCGATCCAGAATGCATACCAGGCATAGCGAATACCGACTGTTTTTAGTAATAGAATGAGACATGGAATTAGCAGTACAAATTGGCGAATCGCTGAGCTAACCATATTGATGATACCATTTCCAAGTCCAGAGGCGAAGTAACCGCATAGGATTGTCGTAGCGGCAAATGCGAAGGAGATAGAAATAATTCGAAGAGCAGTAGCAGTGACAGCATCAAAGGAACTGCCATGGTGTATAGTAACGGGCGAATTGGCATAGTTGCCAGTTTATTTTGTCTGTTCATTTGACCTCCTGCGGCAAAAAATAAGCGTGAAATCTGTGAGGATAAGCTGTTTCCTCATGATTTCACGCTTTAAAAGCCGGCTTTGTTTTTTGATTTTGCGGTTATTATAATGGAAAAATTTGAAAAAAGCAAGCAGATTTTGGTTTTGCAATTGCCATCTCATTTACCGCAATACATGAATTGATTGTGGAAAGATTAGAAAATTACATATTTCTCTAAGAAAAATCAAATGACAAAAGAAAGTATCCATGGTACACTGAAACCAATAATATTTAGGAGGATTTAACTTTATCATGGAAACGATCACGACAAAATTTGACAACTTCGGCAATCTGTCAATCAGCGAAAACCGACGCTATTTAATGGAGGGAGATAAGCCATTTTTCTGGCTGGGTGATACGGCTTGGCTGATGCTTTTGAAATTAAATGAGGACGAAATTTATACGTATCTGAGAAACCGCAAGGAAAAAGGCTACAATGTGATTCAGACGGTACTAATTCAGTCTCCACAAGATGTAGAATCTTCTCTGGCTTCTGGAAGAAAAGATGTGACAAAATCAGAGTACTGGAATTTTGTTGATCAGATATTGGATATGGCAGAGCAGATGGGACTCTATATTGGTCTGCTTCCTGCCTGGGGATCTCTTGTTAAAGCAAATATATTAAATATGGAAACAATGCGTACCTATGCAAATTTCTTAGGAAAACGCTATCAGAATCGCAAAAATTTGATTTGGATCTTGGGAGGCGATGTGCGTGGTGATGTTGACTATGATGTATTCTGCTTGGAAGGTGAGATTTTGAAGTCGTATAATCCAGAGAGAATTGTCGCATATCATCCGTTTGGCCGTACTTCATCTTCTCTGTGGTTTCACAATGAGCCGTGGCTTGATATGAATCTGTTTCAGTCAGGACATAGAAGATACGATCAGGCTTCTCTTGGAGAGTGGGACGACAATGCAGAGCGTGAGACATTCTTTGGCGAGGACAATTGGAAATATGTTGATCGAGATCTTTCCTATGAGACTGTAAAACCAACTCTTGATGCAGAGCCTTCCTATGAGGGCATTCCGCAGGGCCTCCACAATCCGAGAAATCCATACTGGGAGGAGTGGGATGTTCGCCGCTATGCGTATTGGTCTGTGTTTGCCGGAGCGGCAGGTCATACCTATGGAAGCAACTCAATTATGCAGTTTTACGATGATTTCAATGAGCGGGGCGCTTATGGTGTGCGTGAGCTTTGGCAAGATGCAATGCACCATCCAGGCTGTACACAGCTTAAATATCTGAAAGATTTGATGGAGAGTGTGGATTTCATCAATGGAAAAGCCGATGACAGTCTGCTTTTGTTTGGTCAGAAGGAGCGCTACCATCGAATTTCTGTGTTTGCAGGCGAGGATTATATTCTCTGCTATGATTACATGGGAGATGAGTTTTTGTTGGATCTTCGACGCTTCCAAAATATGGCACTTGATGCATGGTGGATGGACCCTAGAAGCAATAGTCTTAGCTATATTACAACAATTAAGGGGCAAGAAAAATGGCTTGCCAGCCCAGTCGCAAGAAAAGAAAAGGCAAATGATTGGGTCTTGATCTTGAAGAAAGCAGATTAAGTCCGAACTGGAATCAAAAGTCTTCTCATTTCGAATTTTTTTATCCAAAGCCGCGAGGTATACTGAAGTGGCAGAGTGATAAAGAAATTTGAATGAGGAGATTTTTTTTATGGAAATAAATGATTTAAGATCAGCGATAGCAATGCTGAAGCAGGTGGATCATCAATTAATCGAGACTGATATTGAAGTGGATCCAAATGCAGAGCTTGCAGGTGTATATCGGCATGTCGGTGCAGGAGGAACGGTGATGCGCCCGACAACGATTGATGGACCGGCAATGCTGTTTCACAATATAAAAGGTCATACCGATGCAAGCGTGCTAATTGGTTTGCTTGCGAGTAGAAAGCGAGTAGCAGCCCTTTTAGGATGCCAGAAAGAGGAGTTAGGAAAGCTTCTGTGCAAAGCAGCATTAAATCCGATTGAGCCAGTTGTATCAAATAAAAAGGCTGCATGTCAGGAAGTCGTTCACAGAGCAACAGACCCTGACTTTGATTTATTTCAATTAATTCCAGCACCCACAAATACACCAGTTGATGCTGGACCGTATATTACTATGGGCATGTGCTATGCGACTCATCCAGATACTGGGTGTTCCGATGTGACGATTCATCGGTTATGTATTCAATCAAAGGATGAATTGTCGATTTTTTTGCAGCCGGGAAGCAGGCATATTGGTGTGATGGCAGAGCGAGCGACCCAGTTGAATCAGCCGTTGCCGATTTCGATTTCAATTGGAGTCGATCCAGCAATTGAGGTTGGATCTTGTTTCGAGCCACCGACAACTCCGCTTGGTTACAATGAGCTTTCCATTGCAGGTGCAATTCGAAGAGAACCTGTCGTATTAACGCCTTGTATTTCAATCAATGAACATGCAATAGCCAATGCAGAATATGTAATTGAAGGAGAAATACAGCCGAAAATTAAGGTGGTCGAAGATCAAAATACGCATACCGGATATGCGATGCCAGAGTTTCCAGGCTACAATGGTGTTGCAAGTCATGAGTGTTGGTTGATTAAGGTAAAAGCAGTCACCCATCGAAAAAATCCAATCATGCAGACAGTAATTGGACCGAGTGAAGAGCATGTCAATTTGGCAGGGATTCCAACAGAAGCCAGCATCTACAATATGATTGAGAAGGCATTGCCTGGGAAGGTGACAAATGTCTATGCCCATCCATCAGGCGGTGGAAAATATATGGCAATTCTTCAATGCAGAAAGACGGTTCATACAGATGAGGGAAAGCAAAGACAGGCAGCACTACTAGCATTTAGCGCATTTCCAGAATTGAAACATGTGATTCTTGTCGATGAGGATGTCGATATTTTTGATACAAGAGATGTCTTGTGGGCGATGAATACAAGATTTCAGGCAGATCGAGATTGTATCATGATTCCAGGTGTAAGGTGTCATCCGCTTGATCCAAGCTCAGATCCATTGTATAGCGCAAGCATTCTGGACAAAGGAATTAGCTGCAAGACAATTTTTGACTGTACCGTTCCGTTTGCTCTTAAGGAGAAATTTATTAGAGCAAAGTTTATGGATGTCGATAAAGAAAAATGGAAGGATTTTGTTTGAGCAGATGAAGACAAAAAGAATTTTGGTGGGAATTAGCGGTGCATCTGGCGCACCGATTGCAATTCAACTGCTAAAGCGATTAAAGGAAATGGAAACAGTTGAAACGCATCTGCTGTTAACGAGAGGGGCAGAGCTGACGATTTCTCAGGAGACCGCATATTCAGCTGAGCAGGTGAAGTCGCTTGCCGATGTATGTTATGACATAGGCGAGATTGGACAGTGTCCGGCATCCGGTAGCTTTCCTATGGATGCAATGATTGTTGTGCCGTGTTCAATGAAAACAGTGGCAGGAATTGTTTCGGGCTACAGTGATAATCTTTTATTGCGAGCTGCTGATGTGACGATAAAAGAAGCAAGACCTTTGATTCTTGTGCCAAGAGAGTCACCACTAAGCCCAATCCATTTGAGAAATTTACAGGAATTGAGTATAATGGGTGTTCGCATTGTTCCACCTATGATTAGCTTTTATCAAAATTACACGACGATAGAAGAGTGGACCAACAATTTTGTGGAGCGCCTATTGGAAGTGGTTGGATTAAAAAATGAAATGAAGTCATGGAGTGGTATGTAATTGGAAGATAAAGTAAAGGGGCAGATCATGAGAATGAATAGTTGGCAAAAAGAAGTAACTCTTTTAGGGAAAAAAGTACAGATTTTTATCTGTCAGACAGACTGTGGTGTGCAGCTGTTGATTGCTGGCGGTGATCGGTCTCATATTGGTTCTGTGAGCATTGCAGATGAACAATCGAATTTAGTTTCCCATGTATTTGATGGACACAGAGACAATGTCATCAGCGATCAGTGGGCAAAAGTGCTTTCTCAAAAATGGAAGGTTCCTGTAGTAGTGTCTGTCGGTATTCATTATGATTCCATTACACCGCAGGAGATTCAATTTGTAGTGGAGACAATGACACAGCTACTACATGAGATTGTGCAGGATACGCGTTTTTCACCTTGTGAATGTTGATTTAATTGGATTGAAAAAGTTTTGTGCTGCAGAAATCAACAAAAAGCTGAGCTGTTTTGGAGAGCGCTCGATCACTGCGGTAGCAGAGTGACAACTGCGACGAAATCACAGGAACAATTGGGATGGCACACCATGAAATGGCAGATTGTTGCGTGATATGCGCATCCATCAATAAGGCAACACAATTTTGGCTGACGACCATATCTAAGATTGAGTCGATTCGATGACTTGTAAAGACAATATTCGGCACAAAATTTGCATTTTGGCAGGCATCCATCGCAATTTGATACATCAAAGATCCTTCTTTAATGAGGCATAGGCGTTCATTTTTTAATTGTTGCAAAGAAACAGAGTGCAATGTGGCAAGTGGATGCGACGGTGGAACAATGGCAACCAGATTGTCTTGCATATAAGGAAGACGAATGATATGCTGATCGGTTATAAAATTTTTCTCAAAGATCATCTTTTCTTCGCGTTGAAAGATAAGCTCACATTTTTCATCTTCAAGATACTGCATTAAATTGACTGGATCATCCTCTGTGATGCGAATGGAAGTTTGCGGATAAGCCTTTTGAAAATCCGTCAGAAATTGTGTGATGTGGTATTGCGGCATGGAAGGAATCACACCAATCGTAAGCAAACCATTTTCAATATTTTGAAGTCGGCGGATCGCAGAAAGCCCTTCGAATTCAGAACGAATCACGGATTTTGCGTAGGGAAGAAAGATTCTTCCATAATTGGTCAGCTCAACCCTTCTTGTGGTTCGGGTAAAAAGAGAAATGCCAAGTTCTGATTCCAGATTTTTGATATGTTTTGAGAGAGTAGATTGGTTCATATAGAGCCGTTCAGATGCCTCCCAAAAGTTTTTGGTCTCTGCAAGGACGATGAATTCCTTTAAATTTTCTGTATTCATAAGTGCCCTCCCTTTTACAATTGATCCCTACGAAAACTTTCGTAAAAACACAAATACCTTTTGCCCCCAACTGATACCCACGAATTGCTCCGTTGCGATGCAACTCTCACAATTCTAAAAACATTCGGATTCGCTGATTTTCCTTGAAAATCGCTGCATCCTCATGTTTTTGCGGGTCCCAAGCTC
>NZ_JAJEQN010000066.1:0-11584 GCF_020687335.1 Anthropogastromicrobium aceti | reverse complement strand
GGGGTGGAAGTGCCGTAAGGCATGGAGCTGACTGCTACTAATCGGTCGAGGGCTTGACCAAAAGGTCAGGGTAGGAAGGTTATAGGTTTGGATGAAAAGTTTGTGTGCAGTTTTGAAGGTACATATAAGTATGCGCGAGTGGCTCAGTGGTGGAGTATCGCCTTGCCAAGGCGAGGGTCGCGGGTTCGAATCCCGTCTCGCGCTTCTAAAACCTCCTGAATTTGATCAGGAGGTTTTTTGATTTAACAGCTAATTCTAGCACAGTCGTTCAGAATAAAACATGCTTGCATGTTTTTTCTGAATGTTGTGCTAGAAAGGAGCGCCGCTTCATAAGCAAAACAGCTTCGAAGAAGCGATTAAGCCCGACAGGGCAGTTTTGCGCATGATAGGCGCGGGTGAGCTGTAGCTGAGGGAAAAAGGAGAAAGATCATGAAGAAGAAGCTAAGGCGCTACATAGGCGACAGGCATTTTTACAAAATGCTGCTTGCAATTGTTGTACCGATTATCATTCAGAATGGCATTACCAATTTTGTCAGTTTGCTTGATAATCTGATGGTTGGACGCATCGGAACAGAGCAAATGTCAGGTGTTGCAATCGTCAATCAGTTAATTTTTGTTTTTAATCTGTGTATTTTTGGTGCAGTTTCTGGTGCCGGAATCTTTACTGCACAGTTTTTTGGACATGGCGATTATGAGGGTGTGCGAAATACGTTTCGTTTTAAATTTCTTATCAGCATCGCTTTTTCTGTAATTGGTATCGTTGTATTTTTATCGGCAGGTTCACAGTTGATCTCACTATTTCTTCATGAGGGAGGAGAGTCTGGTGATATCATGCAGACATTGAAATATGGCGAGCAGTATCTGGGCTGGATTTTGATCGGCTTGCTTCCGTTTGCGCTCAGTCAAGTATATTCGGGCACGCTTCGTGAGACAGGCGAGACGATTGTGCCGATGATAGCAGGTGTGGCAGCTGTATTTGTCAATCTGATTTTCAACTATCTCTTAATTTATGGAAGCTTTGGGTTCCCGAAATTAGGCGTTGAGGGTGCTGCAATTGCAACAGTTTTGTCTCGTTATGTGGAACTTGGTATTATCACTGTATGGTCTCATACGCATACAGATAAGGTACCATATATTAAAGGTGTATACCGCACTCTTAAGATACCAAAGGAACTGACACAGCAAATTGTGGCAAAGGGACTTCCTCTTATTTTAAATGAAGCATTGTGGGCATTTGGTATTGCTATTTTAAATCAGTGTTATTCAACAAGAGGACTGGCAGCTGTAGCCGGAATCAATATTTCCTCAACGATCACAAATTTGTTCAATGTCGTATTTATTGCTATGGGAAGTGCGCTGGCGATAATTGTAGGACAGCTTTTGGGAGCAGGAAAACTAAAGGAAGCAAAAGAAACAGATACAAAGCTTATCTTTGCTTCAGTAGCAAGCTGTTTTGTAATCGGAACAATCATGGCAATAGTTGCACCGCTGTTCCCACAGCTCTACAATACGACCGATGAAGTTAAAGAGCTCGCTACATTTTTTATTATATTCTCAGCATTTATGATGCCGTTCAATGCATTTTTGCATTCAGCTTATTTTACGCTTCGTTCTGGCGGCAAGACACTTATTACCTTCTTTTTCGATGCCGGATTTGTATGGATTGTTTCCATTCCGCTTGCCATGATGCTTTCACGTTTGACTGATATGCCAGTGCGTGTTCTTTATGCGTGCTGCACAGGAGCCGATCTGATAAAGGTTGTTATTGGCTATATTCTTGTAAAACGTGGAAAATGGGTTGTAAAAATCGTTGATAATGATTGATATTGCACAATATCCTTTTGATTCTGACATGATGTGCTCTTGAATAAAAATATGGAATAGAGTAAAATATTCATGAAAGTAATGGCTCCGTGAAACTTCTTAAAAGAGAAGCAAATGTTACTGTTTACAGGACAAAGCGGAAAAAATTGAAAGGATGGCAGGAAAATGATTAAAGGATTTAAGATGAAGCTGTACCCAGGTATGGAGGCAGAGTACGAGAAGAGACATAACCAGCTGTGGCCAGAGATGAAGGATATGATTCATGAGCATGGCGGAAAGAACTATACTATCTTCTTAGATCGCGAGACTCTGACATTATTTGGTTATATCGAGATCGAAAATGAGGAGCTTTGGGCAAAGGGCGCAGATACTGCAATCAACCGCAAGTGGTGGGATTTCATGGCAGATATCATGGAGACTAATCCAGACAACAGCCCAGTATCTATCGACTTAAAGACCGTATTCCATTTAGATTAAATCTAAAAAAACGTTTCCAGTCAAAGCGGCTGGAAACGTTTTTTTAATTATAGTCTACTTCAATTAGGCAAAGTCCCTGCGCCGGAGCAGTAGGTCCTGCAAGACTTCTTTTTTTACCCTGAAGAATTGTAATGACATCATTTGGCTGCATGCGGTGAAAGCCAACTTCAAGCAGTGTACCAGTCATAATGCGCACCATATGCTGCAAAAAGCCATCTCCGTGGAAAGAAAGTGTAAGGTAATCACCTTTTTGCTGGATGCGGATTGAATCGACTGTGCGGACAGTGCTTTTATTCATTTTGGGATTGCCACAGAAGCTGGCAAAATCGTGCATGCCAGTCAGATAAGCGGCAGCCTGATTCATAGCAGCAATATCTGGCATTCCCTCTAATCTTGTAACGTAGCGGCGGTCAAAGACAGGCTTTGTCTGACCAACATAGCAGGTATAGCAATATGTTTTTCCAGTGGCATTGTAACGGCTGTGAAAACGCTGTGAAGCTTCAGAAACCTCCAAGATAACAATGTCATCTGGAAGATAGCGATTCATATAGTCACGAATTTCACGTACAGGAAGCGTTGTGTCAAGAAGTGCATTAGCTGTCATAGCCTTTGCGTGTACACCGGCATCAGTGCGGCCGGCGCCGACTAGCTTTACAGTATCAGTATCGCACATTTTTGCAAGAACAGCCTCAATTTTTCCCTGAATCGTGTCATCAGTATGCTTCTGATGCTCCCAGCCACTGTAACGGCTTCCATCGTAGCTGATGGTAAAACGATAATTATTCATGAAAATTACTCCTATTTTGCATCAGGTCAGCTCCTATAAATGGAACTGACCTGATTGTTTATTATTTCTTATTCTTTTGATCTTTATCCAGATTACTCTGTGCAGTTGCAAGCATCAGCTTGATACGATTCAGCTGATTAACTTCTGAAGCGCCTGGATCGTAATCGACAGCGATGATATTAGATTCTGGATATTGGTGTCTGATCTCTTTAATAACACCCTTTCCAACAATATGGTTTGGCAGGCAGCCAAATGGCTGTGTGCAGACAACGTTGTTGACGCCGCTATGAATCAGCTCCATGATTTCACCTGTCAAAAACCAACCTTCACCTGTCTGATTTCCGATTGATACGAGTGGATCTGCATATTTTGCAAGATCACGAATATCAGCAGGCGGTGTAAAGTGCTTGCTCTGGGCAAATGCCTTTCGTGCTGCTTTTCTCATATATTCAAGAGCGGCAATGCCGATATTGCACATTCTGGCAGCAGCACTGCTTGTGCCAAGTTTTTCAGCCTTAAAGTTGCTGTTGTAGAAGCAGTACAGGAAGAAGTCAAGCATATCTGGCATAACAGCCTCAGCGCCCTCGCGCTCAAGAAGTTCAACAAGATGATTATTTGCTTGTGGAAGGAACTTTACTAAGATCTCACCGACAATTCCGACTCTTGGAATAACTTTATCTTCATAGATCGGAATATTATCAAAGTCGCGGATCATATCTTTAATAATGTGGTTAAAACGTGTCATGCTTGGAGCACGCTTTAAGTCATTGTTGCAGATACGTTTCCATTTTTCATGCATTGCATTGACAGAACCAGGAACCTTCTCATATGGGCGCATACGATATACGGTGCGCATGAAGATATCGCCATATACGATAGCCTGTACAGCACGGATGGCGAGAGCAGGAGTGTAGGTCATACCCGGATTTGCCTCAAGCTTACTTAAATTAAGTGAGACAACAGGAATCTGAGCCATTCCAGCCTTTTCTAGTGCACGGCGGATAAAGCCGACATAATTACTTGCACGGCAGCCGCCTCCAGTCTGCGTCATAAAGATAGCAACATGGTTAAGATCATAGCGGCCTGATAACAGAGCATCCATGATCTGGCCGACAACAATCAGTGACGGATAGCAGGCATCATTATTTACATATTTCAAACCAACATCGACAGCTGTGCGGCTTTCCTTCATGATCTCAACATTATAACCGGAGCTTCTGAGTGCAGTTTCAAGCAGATCAAAGTGGATCGGACTCATCTGCGGACAAAGAATGGTGTAGTTTTTCTTCATTTCCTTTGTGAAGAGAACACGGTTATAGGCAGAAGAAACAACATGGCGCTCAATATGCTTTTGCTCGCGGACGCGGATTGCAGAAAGCAGGGAGCGGATACGTATACGCGCTGCACCAAGGTTATTTACTTCATCAATTTTAAGGACAGTATAGATCTTTCCTGAGCCGGTCAAAATATCATTGACCTGATCTGTTGTTACGGCATCAAGACCGCAGCCAAAGGAATTTAGCTGGATCAGATCAAGATTTTCCTGTGTGCGCACAAACTGTGCAGCTGCATAAAGTCTGGAGTGATACATCCACTGGTTTAATACAATCAGACGACCATCCATCTTTGCCAGATGAGAGATGGAATCCTCTGTTAATACTGCAATACCATAGGAGGTGATCAATTCCGGAATACCATGGTTGATCTCAGGATCGACATGATAAGGACGACCAGCAAGAACAATACCGCGTTTTCCTGTCTTCTTTAAATATTCAAGAGTCTCCTCGCCCTTTTTCTGGATATCTTCACGGCATTTTTGCATCTCAAGCCAGCCGGCGTGAGCGGCTTCACGAATTTCGTCCTCTGGAATGCCAAGCTTTCCAAACTCCTCAACGAGACGCTTTGTCATGATCTCCTCGTTTGTAAGAGCTAAAAATGGATTCATAAAGGTAACGTCAGGACTGCGAAGCTCCTCAACATTGTTTTTAATGTTTTCTGCATATGAAGTAACGATTGGGCAGTTGTAGTGGTTCTGCGCATCATCAAACTCTACGCGCTCATATGGAATACAAGGGTAGAAGATAAAGTGTACATTGTTGCGAAGCAGCCATGTAACATGACCATGAGCAAGCTTTGCAGGATAACACTCAGATTCACTTGGTATAGACTCAATACCCATCTCATATATAGAGCGGTTGGAATCAGGAGAGAGTACAACGCGGTAGCCAAGCTTCTTAAAGAAAACTGCCCACAGTGGGAAATTCTCGTACATGTTTAATACACGCGCAATTCCAACAGTTCCGCGTTTTGCATCCTTTTCTTCAAGCGGCTCATAATCAAAAATACGATGATACTTGTAATCAAAAAGGTTTGGAATATTTTCCTTATTCTTCTCCTTGCCAAGACCACGCTCACAGCGGTTTCCAAATATGTAATGACTGCCGTTGCTGAAACGGTTGATTGTCAGAAGACAGTGGTTAGTACAGCCCTGACAGCGTGTCAGACGTGTTGTATATTTTAAAGACAAAATGTCATTCATGGACAGCATGCTTGTCTTTGGTTCCTTATGTGACTGATAATATTCTCTTGCAACAAGAGCAGCACCAAAGGCACCCATGATTCCAGCAATGTCTGGACGGACAGCTTCACAGCCAGCAATCTTTTCAAAGCTTCTAAGAACAGCATCATTATAGAAGGTACCGCCCTGCACAACAACATGTTTTCCAAGATCAGAAGCATCATTGATTTTTATAACCTTAAATAACGCATTTTTGATAACGGAGTATGCAAGACCGGCTGAGATGTCGGCAACAGTAGCACCTTCCTTTTGTGCCTGCTTTACGTTTGAATTCATAAATACTGTACAGCGAGTTCCAAGGTCGGTAGGATTTTTAGCAAAAAGCGCAGCCTTTGCAAAATCGACAACTGTATAATTTAAGGATTTTGCAAAAGTCTCGATGAATGAGCCGCAGCCAGAGGAACATGCTTCATTTAACTGAACGCTGTCGACGGTATGATTTTTTATCTTAATGCACTTCATGTCCTGACCGCCGATATCAAGGATACAGTCAACATCAGGCTGGAAGAAGGATGCCGCATAGTAGTGAGCAACAGTCTCAACCTCACCCATATCAAGCTGAAGTGCTGCCTTAATAAGTGCTTCACCGTAGCCAGTGGAACATCCGTAGGCAATTGTAACGTCATCAGGCATCTGCTCATAAATTTCACGTATTGCGCGAACAGTTGTTGAGAGCGGGCTTCCATTATTATTGCTGTAGAAGGAATATAAAAGAGATCCATCCTCAGCGACAAGAGCAACCTTTGTAGTTGTGGAGCCGGCATCAACACCGAAGAAGCATTTGCCGTGGTACTCGCGAAGATTTCCCTTCTTTACAGTGTGCTGTTTATGACGCGCTGTGAAATCTTCATATTCTTTTTCAGAAGCAAACAAAGGATCCATACGCTTGATCTCAAAATTCATCTTGATGCCTTTTGTAAGGCGGTTAATCATCTGAGTAATCGGCGTAACTGTAGTGCCCACTTTTACATTCATCGCAGCACCAATCGCAGCAAATAAATGAGAGTGCTCTGGAGCAATAATATGTTCATCTGTAAGATGAAGTGTGCGGATAAAAGCTTCTTTTAACTGATCCAGAAAGTGGAGCGGACCACCAAGGAAAGCAACATTACCGCGGATTGGTTTACCACAGGCAAGACCTGAAATAGTCTGATTAACAACAGCCTGAAAGATAGAGGCAGCCAAATCTTCCTTGGCAGCACCTTCATTGATCAGAGGCTGAATATCTGTCTTTGCGAATACGCCGCAGCGTGCCGCGATAGGATAAATTTCATGGTAATTTTTTGCAAGCTCATTTAAGCCAGATGCATCTGTCTGCAAAAGAGAAGCCATCTGGTCAATAAAAGAACCGGTACCTCCAGCGCAGATACCGTTCATACGCTGATCGACACCGCCGGTAAAGTAGATGATTTTAGCATCCTCACCGCCAAGCTCAATCGCAACATCTGTCTGAGGCGCGTAGTCTTTTAAACTGGTGGCAACAGCAACAACCTCCTGTACAAATGGGATGTCAAGATGTTTTGCGAGTGTCAGACCACCAGAACCGGTGATGGAGGAAGCTAGATCCATTGGACCTAATTTGTCATATGCTTTTGTTAAAAGTTCGGCAAGTGTTTCCTGAATATTTGCAAAATGGCGCTGATAATCGGAAAATAAAAGCTTGTCTTCGCTGTCGAGGATGGCAACCTTGACAGTCGTAGAACCGATATCAATGCCGAGACGATTATATGTTTTATTTGATGTACCCATTAAAAACCTCCTTAATGAAATGATACATTATCAAAATAAATATGGAAATGGATGACATGTAAACTGTGGCAATAAAATCCAAAATACAGATGAATTATAGCGGTTTTTGAAAAAAAATGCAAGGTACTAATAAAAATGTAAGAATGAATTTATATTTCAGATGCGTAGTAACGTGGTTTTATGAGGGATACAAACTAATTTAAGAATGCTCTCTAAAAAAGTTTGACAAACAAACGTGTGAAAACTATAATAGAGGTATGTGTGAAAAAGAGAATAAAAAAAGATAAAGATGATCCGGTCGGGGGGAAGCCGGGCGAGAAAGGATTATCTATGAAATTTCTGAACAAGCTTGAGCGTAAATTTGGCCGGTATGCCGTTCCAAATCTGATGCTCTACATCATTATTCTTAATGCGGCAGGGCTTTTGATTACCATCATGTATCCGCAGGCACAGTACTATCTGTGTTGGTCCACAAGTGCCATTCTTCATGGACAGATCTGGCGAATTGTTTCATTTATTCTTGTGCCATACACGACAAGCCCTGTTAATTTTTTGATTTTTGCATTTTTGTATTATTCGATTTCCCAGACGCTTGAGCGTGTATGGGGATCTTTCCGCATGGATATGTACATCATTACTGGTCTGCTTGGAACAATTGTGGCAGCGTTTCTGGTGTACTTTGTGTTTGGTGTGGAGATGGGTATGCAGGTCAGCATCTCTTACCTTAGTAACTCATTATTTTTAGCGCTGGCAGCTACTTTCCCGGATGTGCAGTTTTTGCTGTTTTTCATTATTCCGGTCAAGGCAAAGTGGATGGCGCTTTTGAGTGTAGTAATGTACCTCTATGATCTGATGCAGGTTGTAAACGGATTAGGCTGGATGCCGTATGGTTTTGCAATGCTGATCATGATTGTATTTTCACTTATAAATTTTATACTTTATTTCCTCGGCACGAGAGATCTTCAGCGGATCAACCCCAGAGAGGTACATCGAAGAAGAGATTTTCAAAAGAAGATGGGGGAGAGGGAACAAAGCGGCAGGCCACTGCATAAGTGCACCGTCTGCGGAAGAACAGATAAGGATTTTCCAGATCTGGAGTTTCGTTATTGTTCAAAGTGTGACGGCGCTTACGAGTATTGCAGCGAGCATCTTTATACGCATAAGCACATTGTTGCACATTCGTATGATAAGCAGTAATATGACAGGCAGTAATTGGCAGCGTTTGTAAACGTGCAAAAAAATCGAATGGAGAAGAAAAAAAGAGTATGAAGAGAACAAAAATTGTTTGTACTATGGGTCCGAAAACAGAGAATGTTGAGCTTTTGAAGGAAATGATCAAAAGCGGCATGAATGTTGCCCGTTTCAACTTTTCTCATGGAAGTCATGAGGAGCATGCAGGACGTATGGCACTTGTTGAGGAAGCAAGAAAGGCTGTGAATATTCCTGTTGCCACTATGCTTGATACGAAGGGACCAGAAATTCGTACTGGAAGCGTACCAGGGGATAAGAAGGTTACACTTGTAGAAGGACAGGATTTTGATCTTACAATTGATCAGAGCGTAGAGACAACACAAAAAAGCGCATCTATTACCTATGAAGGTCTTGTTGCAGATGCTGAAATTGGCTGCCGTATTTTGATTGATGATGGTTTGATCGAGTTAAAGGTTATTTCTAAGGAAGAAAATGTTCTGCACTGTACAGTTGTAAACGGCGGTGAGTTAGGCTCTAAGAAGGGTGTAAACGTACCGAATGTAAAGATCAATCTGCCAGGAATTACTGAGAAGGATAAGAAGGATATCTTATTTGGTATTGATCAGGGCTTTGATTTTGTTGCAGCATCATTCGTAAGAAATGCAGCTTGTATCGAGGAAATCCGCGATATTTTAAATATTCATGGAAGCAGAATGCGCATCATTGCAAAGATTGAGAGCGCAGAGGGTATTGAAAATATTGATGAGATTTTGCAGGCAGCAGACGGCATCATGGTTGCAAGAGGTGATCTTGGTGTTGAAATTCCGGCAGAATTAGTTCCTCATATCCAAAAGACAATCATCGATAAGTGTAATGAGGTACAAAAGCCAGTTATCACAGCTACTCAGATGCTTGATTCTATGATACGTAATCCACGCCCTACAAGAGCAGAGGTTACTGACGTTGCAAATGCAATCTATGATGGAACAGATGCTGTTATGCTTTCAGGTGAGACAGCAGCAGGACGTTATCCGCTTGAGGCAGTTCGCATGATGACAAAGATTGCAGAGTCATCTGAGCCATATCTTGATTATCGTACTTATAACCGCAGAGATGTAAAGCGTTCTGATCATGTGATTTCAAACGCACTCAGCAGTGCAACAGTACGTACAGCAGAGATTCTTAATGCAAAGGCAATCATTGTGCCAACGATGCATGGATTTACTGCAAATCTGTTGTCAAACTGGAGACCAAAATGCCGTATCATTGGTATGTCTCCAAATTGGGATGTTTTACGTAAAATGCAGTTGAATTGGGGCGTAACACCGGTTAAGGCTATGAGGGAGACTGATACCGATGAGCTGATTGAGCATTCCGTGAATACTGTAAAGGAGATGGGCTATATTGAGTCCGGAGATACTGTTATTGTTACAGTTGGTGTAAAGCATAAGAATCAGCCAAGCTATGCAATCGGCGAGACAAACAATATGAGAGTAATCGTAGTCAATTGATTTAACAGTTCATTCGAGTGCGATTGTTCTGAACAATGGCGCGGATGAACTGTAACGATAGGATAAAGAAGTACACAGCGAGGAGAGACACATTATGGAAAAAAAACCGTTCATAACATTAGAGCAAGTAAAAGAGATGGCTGCATCATATCCGACTCCATTTCATCTGTACGATGAAAAAGGAATCCGCGAGAATGCCAGAAAGTTAAAGGCTGCGTTTGCATGGAATCCAAACTTCCATGAATATTTTGCTGTAAAGGCAACGCCAAATCCGTACATAATGGATATCTTAAAGTCAGAGGGAATCGGCGCAGACTGTTCATCTTATACAGAGCTTTTGATGTCAGATGCTGTTGGTCTTAAGGGTCATGATATCATGTTTTCTTCTAACGTAACACCGGCAGAGGATTTTAAAAAGGCTGCTGAGCTTGGTGCAATCATTAACTTTGATGATGTGTCTCTTATTGATTTCTATGAGGAGATTGGCGCACCATTTTTAGAGACAATGTGCTGTCGTTATAATCCGGGCGGAAACTTTACGCTGCATAATGAGATTATGGATACGCCTAAGGATGCAAAGTATGGCATGACAAAGGAGCAGATGAAGGAAGCCTTTACAAAGTTAAAGGCACATGGCGTTAAGCATTTTGGAATCCATGCATTTTTAGCATCAAATACAGTAGCACTTGGCTACTATCCGAAGCTGGCAAGAATTTTATTTGAGCTGGCTGTAGAGCTGTCGAAAGAGGTTGGCGTTCATATCGCATTTGTAAATCTTTCAGGTGGTGTCGGTATTGCATATCGCCCAGATCAGGAACCAAATGATATCATGGCAATCGGTGCAGCCGTAAAAGAGGCATATGATGATGTTCTTGTTCCGGCAGGAATGGATGATGTTGCTATTTTCACAGAACTTGGACGTTTCATGCTTGCACCATATGGCTGTCTTGTAGCAAAGGTGCTTCATGAAAAGCATATCTGGAAGGATTATGTCGGACTTGATGCGTGTGCAGCAAATCTGATGCGTCCGGCAATGTATGGTGCTTATCATCATATCACCGTACTTGGCAAAGAGAACGAGCCGTGTGATCATATGTATGATGTGACAGGCGGTTTGTGTGAGAACAACGATAAGTTTGCAATCGACCGTATGCTGCCAAAGATCGACATCGGAGATTATGTTGTAATTCATGATACAGGTGCGCATGGATTTTCAATGGGCTATAATTATAACGGCAAATTAAGAAGTGCAGAGCTTTTACTTAAAGAAGATGGCACTGTAAAGCAGATTCGCCGGGCAGAGACACCGCAGGACTACTTTGCAACGCTTGATTATCCGGGCTTGAAGGACGAAAAATAAAAACAAAAATAAAAGCCTCGGCTGGTTTGCTGGTATGCTCCCCGTCAAGAGGACAATAAAAAATAATAAATTTTTGTATCGTCAGCCATGCTATGGCTGGCGATATT
>NZ_JAJEQN010000065.1:0-12025 GCF_020687335.1 Anthropogastromicrobium aceti | reverse complement strand
TTTTCATTCGTCCAAAAAATCCTTCACATGCCGAGTTATCTGGCGAACAGCCCTTTTTGGACATTGATCTTGTCAGGCCAGCTTCATCCATTCGCTGAATCCAACCTGACCAGCGATAATGGCATCCTCTATCACTATGAACGATTGGATGCTCATTTTCTTTTAACAATACGATTGCGTTATCTAGCATTGTATTTACTAGTTCTGCATTAGGAGACGTACCAACTGTCCACGTTATAGGCATACCATCGAAGCAATCTATGATTGGAGATAAATATACTTTTCCTTCTCCAATTTTAAGTACCGGGTGCCAGACCCCTGGTACTAACGTGAAGAAAACCGCACATTGGTGCAGAAGGATGGAGAAACCGCGCGGATTCCTGTGGATTTTATCCGGCAGTTCGTCTAAAATAGAGACGAAACCGCTGATTCATCCGGACAGCAGGGCGTGTTCCGAATTGGACTGACTGGTATCAGCGAAGCGGATATGATTTTTCTACAAATACCGCGCAGGCTTCTCCAGCTGTCCGCCCGGTTTCGTTATACCCGGCCTGATAATAATGAAACGCATCTTTCATCAGTCCACGCACCTTCATGGTTTCAAAGGAACGGCTGACCACGGTAAGGTCACTTCGATGATCGGCAAGCGCATACTGCGCGTTTCAGATGGCATCATAGGAGATATCGGCCGCCGGACCGTTGTATTCCCCAATTCCGATCAAAAAGCAATGCTCAATGTTTTCCCGGCGAAGAGTCTCATACATCCGGCAGAACTGTTCCGCATAAACATCCGGGGCGGTATGGTGATCGCCATCTGATTCTCCCTGGCACCAGAGCAGAAAGCGGTGACGCAGAACAATGCCGTGCGCGGCGCAGAAATCGAACGCTGCGTGCATGCGCCGGATGGTGTCATTCAGATAAGCGCCTCCTGGCTGCCACTGCGCGATCACAGAGCCGCCTTTGCTGGCAGAAACACCGAGTACCGGAACACCGGTCAGAGAATATACGCATTGACAAAGGAAGTGACCAATGAACCGGTTTTCATGCCGGGCTCGTGGATTCCGTCCGGGGTGTTTTCGGCGGATCCGAATGGTTCACAGACTGAAAACAGTGCGGATGGATCAGAAATGGCGCGGAATTCCACACCTGCGCCGGAAATCAAAGCCGGAGCTGCCTCCGGAAACTGCGGACAGGAAATGCCCCGTCCGGCCATATTGGACTGACTGGCAAATAAGAAGAAATCATAGGCATTCATGGCTGGATCCTTTTAAAAATATGTATTGGTGAGCAGTAGTCTTTAGTGCGTATTATTTTTCCTTTGGTGATAGTGTCCGCAGGTTTCGGTACGTACTTGGTGACATTCCGTTCATGCGGCGGAATAAAGAGGAAAAGTAACTGGAGCTGGAAAAGCCGGTTTTCAGCGCAATTTCCGTTATCGGAAAATCGGTTTGCGCGAGCAGCTTTCTGGCTTCTTCCATCCGCAGCAGATTCAGATATTCCGGGAAGCTGTGCCCGGTTGAGGAGCAAAACAGATGGCTGATGTAAGAACGGCTGCAGTGGAATGCGCTGCATAGCTCCTCAATCGTGAATGACCGGTTCAGATTCTCCTCAATGAAAAGAAGAATCCGTCCAAGCAGCTGATTCTGTTTCTTCAGCCGTCCTGTTGTATTGGAAAATCCAAGGCATTCCTGCCGATACAGCTGCTCCAGCATAAAAGCAAGCGGAAACAGCAGTGTGTCCAGTTTGTGCGCGTCAGGGATGGAATCGGAAAGATGCTGTTCAAACAGCGGACGTACCGTATCCAGGGAAAGTCCATACGTCTGACAGGTATGCGTCAGACGGTCGAGCGCATGATGCTCCGAAAGAAAATATCCGCTGACGCTGATGAAGCCGATGACAGTATCAGAAAGTGTGTCACGAATCGGATAGACATATTCTCCGATGCCGCAGTGGCAGCATCCGAAAAAAGGTCCCTGTTCCAGATAGCCGGACAGACGTTTCTGATTGCGGATGCAGGCAGTCCAAATGTCCGGATGGGATTTCAGATAGAGACAGCACGGATTGTCATGGATGCGGTAAGGCAGAAACTGCGCAAGAAACGGAGCGGCAATCCTCTGAAACTCATGAATACTGACGCGAAGCCCGCAGTCGTGCTTCAGATAATGCAGATAATCCGTGATATGTCCAGCAAGCATTTCCATCGGTTCCGGGACAGCCGGACTGCGCTTCTCCATAAAAATCCCCCCTTTCTTGTCACCATTTTAGAAAATGACCAATAAAAAGTCAAGAATCCATGCATAAATTTGCAAAAATACTGCCTGAATCCGAATGCGGCAGTAGACTGCGCATGGTAAGATGGTATTACCAAACACGCTTTGAAAACGGATTGATGCAGAAAAAAGCAGACTGCGGCAGCCGAAAAAGCGGAAGCAGCCAGGACTGCGGCATTAAAAAACGGAAGGGTGGATGGAAACGGTCAGAAACGGGAGGAAAAAATGAAAATGAACAGTCGAACGGATCAAATGGATGGTATGAATACAGCAAAAAATGTGTTACCAACAACAGAGCATACGGTGCAGTTCTGTGTGGTCGGAGGCGGGCTTGCCGGTCTATGCGCGGCAGTCGCGGCAGCGCGCAGGGGAATTTCGGCGCTTTTGATGCAGGACCGGCCGGTGCTTGGCGGAAATGCGTCGAGCGAAATTCGGATGTGGGTGCGCGGCGCGGATGGGGAAGATATGAGAGAAACCGGTCTGGTGGAAGAATTGGAGTTAGAAAACTGCTGCCGGAATCCGGATATGAACTTTTCCCTCTGGGACAGCGTGCTGTACGGGCTGGCAAGGAAGGAGAAAAATCTGACGCTGCTCTTAAACTGCAGCTGCCTGGACGCAAAGACAGAAGATGGGCGGATTTGCTCGGTGACCGGCTGGCAGCTGACAACGCAGCGGTATCATTGTGTGAAGGCACAAATTTTTGCCGACTGCTCCGGCGACAGCATACTGGCTCCGCTGACCGGCGCGCCGTACCGCATGGGACGGGAGGCACAGCGGGAATATGGTGAAGATATCGCACCAAAACAGGCGGATTCCTGTACCATGGGTATGTCCTGCCTGATCCAGGCAAGGCAGACTGGCCATCCGGTTACATTTCGCGCTCCGGATTGGGCGGCGCATTATACGGAAAACGATTTTCCGTTCCGTTTGGATCTTTCTTCTCCGGAGCGCTGGACGGGAGAGAACTTCTGGTGGATGGAGCTTGGCGGGACGAAGGATACCATCCGCGATACGGAGGAAATCCGGGATGAGCTTGTAAAAATGGCGCTTGGCGTCTGGGATTTTATCAAAAACGGCGGGAAAACGGACGCTTCCGACTGGGAGCTGGATTGGATGGGATTTCTTCCGGGAAAGCGGGAGAGCAGACGATATGAGGGCGCGTATATCCTGACGCAGAATGATGTGCGGAACGAAGGCCGGTTTGAAGATCTGGTTGCGTACGGCGGCTGGACGATGGACGATCATAACCCGTCCGGATTTGAAACAAAAGAAAAGCCCAATACCTTTCATCCGGCTCCGTCCCCGTATGGGATTCCTTATCGGTGCCTGTATTCTTCGGCGATAAAGAATCTGATGTTTGCCGGACGGAATATCAGCGCAACCCATACGGCCAATTCGAGTACGCGTGTGATGGCAACCTGCGCGATTCTCGGGCAGGCAGTCGGAACAGCAGCAGCGCTTGCCATCCAGGCAGGAAAGGATCCGGCTGGTCTGTATCCGGAACAAATTGATCAGCTGCAGCAGGAGCTGATGAAGGACGGCTGCTATCTTCCGTGGCACAGGCTGCGGCCGGATGCTGTTATGAAAGGCGCGCGGATCACCTGCGGGAGGGAACCGGCAGATATCCTGACGGACGGACTGGAGCGCCGGATTGACGGAATTGATCATGCATGGGAAGGAATGCCGGGTGACGAGCTGATTCTGACGCTTCCGGAAGCCCGGTATGCGGGAATCCTTCGCCTGGTGTTTGACTGTGATCTGAACCGGAAATCCTGGGAAAACGCGCACTGGTATTTAAAGCGGTACGCGATGAAGTGCAATACGTTTCGGGACGATCAGCCGGTATTGGTTCCGCAGACCATTGTGCGCGCGTTTAATGTTGATGTGGACGAAGGAGACGGGATCTGGAAACCGATACTGACAGAGACAGAAAATTATCAGTATCTGCAAAAAATCAGAATCGGCCGTCTGATAAAGCGGGTTCGCCTGATTTGCAGGCAGACCTGGGGCTCGAAAACAGTACGGCTGTATGCCATGGGGCTGTGGGAGAAGTAAGAGATATTGAAAGCAGATAGGACGGAATTTGGTTGTAAAACAGATTGAAATTTCTGGCGAAAATTATATAATAGAAGAAAATACGCAAGATAATGTGGAGGATAACGCAGGATGACGAAAATATGCTTCCTAAGGTGAGGAATGCATTGTGTCTGCGGCAGAAACAGAAGGGAGAGCTATATATGGCAGAATATTTTGTATGCAAAAAGAATGAGCCGGTTGTACAGACCAGGCAGGGAAAAATCCGCGGTTACCGGCTGAATACCACGTTTACCTTTCACGGGATTCCATACGCGCAGGCGAAGCGGTTTCAGAGTCCGGAGCCGGCAACGCCGTGGGAAGGAGTCCGCGACGCGCTGGCATTCGGATATGTGTGTCCGCTGCTGCATCAGGATGCGCCAGGCAATGAACTGCTTGTCCGTCATCGCTACTGGCCGCAGGATGAAAACTGCCAGAATCTGAACATTTGGACGCAGAGCCTGGATCCAAAGGCAAAGAAGCCGGTTATGGTGTGGCTGCACGGCGGCGGATTTTCTTCCGGGTCCGCAATCGAGCATGTCGCTTATGAGGGCGACCATCTGAGTGAGTACGGGGATGTTGTGACAGTATCGGTCAATCATCGGTTGAATATTCTCGGCTATCTCGATCTGTCTCCATTCGGAGAAAAATATAAAAATTCCGCAAATGCGGGAAACGAGGATCTGGTTGCCGCTCTGATCTGGATCCATGAAAATATTGAAGCCTTCGGCGGAGATCCGGATAACGTAACCATTTTCGGCCAGTCGGGCGGCGGTATGAAGGTGGTAACGCTGATGAATACACCGGCCGCGGCGGGACTGTTTCACAAGGGGATCATTGAAAGCGGCGTATACAACGCCGGTGTGTATCAGAAAGAGGACGGGGACGGAACGCAGATCGTCACTGCAATGCTGCAGGCACTTGGAAAGACAACTGATGATGTGGAAGTACTGGAAACCATTCCATATTATGAACTGGCGAATGCGTATAATCAGGTGGCAGAGCAGGTGAAGTCGCAGGGATATTATACCGGGCTTGCGCCGATGCAGAATGACTGGTTTGCCGGAAATCCATTAAAAACTGGATTTATCAGAACCGCGGAATCCATTCCGGTTCTGGCAGGAACAGTAATCGGCGAGTTTGACTTCGGGGCGGTTGTAAACCGGAAGCATGAGCTGACAAAGCAGGAAGCACTTGCGTTTCTGCGGAGAAAATACGGAGAACACACAGAAAATCTTCTGGAATTATTCCGGAAGGCATATCCGGAGAAGTGCGAAGCGGATCTGTGGTCTGTGGATACCGTGTTCCGTACACCGACGATTGCGTTGCTTCGGGAAAAAGCAAAGCTTTCCGCACCGGTGTATTCGTATCAGCTGACCTATGAATTTCCGATCGACGGCGGAAAAGCGGCATGGCACTGCTCGGAAATCCCGTTTGTATTCCATAATACCGATCGGGTTCCGGTCTGCAATGTTCAGGGAGAAACGGATCGGCTGCAGGAGCGGATGTGCAGCGCATGGGTAAACTTTGCAAGATACGGCAACCCGCAGACCGCGTCGCTTCCGAAATGGGATCCCTGCCGCCCGGACGATGAAGCAACGATGATTTTTGACAATGTCTGCGAAGTACGCCATAACTTTGACCATGCCCTGCAGGCCAGGCTCACAGAGATCGAGTATCCGTTATTTCTGCCCGTAGAGGATGAGAACGAAGAGAGGCTGCAGATTCACTAAATAAGAGTATCAATTTGAGAATGCCGGGCTTTTAAAAGTCCGGCATTTATAATACAATCATTTTGAGCTGACAAACAAAGACAGTCAGCCCTGCGGAATAAGAATTTATTCTGTGTTATTACGTTGAAATAGAAAAACCGCCGTACAGAAAGGGTTCCATACGGCGGCAGCGTTATTTCCCGAATCAGTTCCTGTGCGTTCCGATGTGGGAATTATTTTTTTGTGTCGCGCTTTCTTCCCAGATAAACATCGAGCTTTTCTTTCAAAAAAAAGTGCCTGTCCCCGGCAAAAAAGTACGGCAAAAAACAGGTTCGAAATATAACGAGTTGGATATGTGATGGAAAGTTTGTAAAAGCTATGAGTATAGCAAAGCGTATATTCTTAGCTTTTATAAATATAAGTCTTTTTGATGGAGAACTGAAGATGTGCTTGTCATTGATCTGGTATTGTTTATGATAGAGACAGAATATAATATCCAAAGAAAGGTGAAGTTATCATGTCAGTGTCTAAAGATTAATTTGAATTAACACGAAAATAAAGCTTGCTTCTAATAAAAAAGGGATGAAAATAAACAAAGCCTGATAATTGAAAATAAAATTTCTGTCTTAGCTGATGTCGGTAAATTCAGATTAAACTGGTGAGTAAGAACCATTAGAACCATGAAATGAGCCATGTCTGGTAGTAAATGACAAATAAATACCGATAGTCCTTCGGTTAATCAGTTGTCAGTCAACAAGACTGACAGTATAATGATAGATAGTGTACATGTCAAAAAAGTCAGACAGAAAAGCCAACAGATTTAACTGTGGTCGTATGTCAAGCATATTAATGTACAAATCAGACGGAGGTGAAACCATGCTTTTATTAAACAAAACTTTGCTGAGACTGGCAAGGGGGCTGTGGCAATGGATTCTTGCGATTGCCGCAGTCAGTTTTTTGACGCTTGTTGGAACAACAGCGCTAGCGGAAATTGTTTCGCAGTTTCTGGGCAGTTTGTTCGAGCCACAGGTGGTATTAAGTACAGTAAAAAGTGCGGTCGGTGCGGCATTTCTCGCATCGGTATTTACGTTTCTTGCGCAGCTTATCAAGGGACTTATCGAATACAAGACGGCGGCAAAGGCGCGAAGCACCATGCGAAAAACAATCTTTTCAAAGGTGATGGAACTCGATGCGGGCGGCATTGAAAAGATCGGGCCGACATCAGCGATTACCGCGGCGGTCGATGCGGTGGAGCAGATGCAGGCGTATTTTAGTAGCTATCTGCCGAGCCTGATTTTTAGTGTGATCGCGCCGATTTACCTGTTTTTCCATCTGAAGAATATTTCCCTTATCGTGGCCGTGCTTCTTCTTTTTGTATCGCTGATCCTTTTTCCACTTCACAATGTATTTCGTGGAAAAATTGAGGCGCTCAGAAAGACGTATTGGCGTTCATTAGATGATATGACCGGTTATTACATGGATGGTCTTCGCGGATTGACGACACTGAAACTGTTTGATCGTGACCGTGAGCATTCCCGCGTGCTCGGTGAGAAGGCAGATGTGTTAAACAAAAATATCAATGCCTTCATGAAAATCAATTTCACATCCTTCCTTGTGACCGAGCTTTTGATCTATGCGGCCATCACGGTTTCACTTGTGATTTGCATTACCGGAATGCGAAATGGTGATATTACAATCGCGCAAGCACTTACCGTTTTGATGCTTTCCTATAGCTATTTTTCTGCGATTCGTCAGTTAATGAGTGCTTCTCACAGCGCACTGACGGCGATCTCTGCGGCAGGAAAGGTGGAGGAGATTTTGCAGACCGATACGTCTCGTCCGTACAATCCAGAGCTTCCGGCCGATCCAGAGCATTTTGACGGAATTCGCATGGAGCATGTGTCTTATGGCTATGAGGGCCGCAGCAGAGCGCTACAGGATGTGTCACTGACGATTCCAAGAGGTTCGTCGGTTGCACTCGTTGGTTTGTCCGGCTGTGGAAAATCAACGGCGGCATCGCTTTTGATGCGTTTTTGCGATCCAGATCAGGGTACGATTTTTATCGAAGGAAAGGAGTATCGAAGCGTCACACCGCAGCAGCTTCGCACAAACATTGCCATGGTTCCGCAGCAGGTCAATCTGTTTTCGGGAACCATTCGTGAGAATCTATTGCTCGCCGATCCAAACGCAAACGATGAAAAATTAAAAGAAGCGTTATCGGAGGCTGGACTTGGCAGCTTTTTAAAGACGCTTCCAAAAGGACTCGACTCGGATGTGGGAAATGCAGGAGCAGCGCTTTCCGGTGGACAGCGCCAAAAGATGGGAATTGCTAGAGCACTGCTTTCAGAGGCACAGTATATGATCTTTGACGAGGCTACTTCAAGTGTCGATCCGCAGAGTGAGCGTGAGATCTGGGAGACGATCGGTCGTTTGTCAAAGACGAGAACGCTCATCATCATCTCGCACAGAATGTCCACGATTCAGAATGCAAATTGTATTTATGTACTGGAAAAAGGAGTGGTGGCTCAGCGTGGAAGTCATGCAGAGCTGATGCAGCAGGGCGGCTTGTACCGTGAGCTTGTAACGCGCCAGCAGGCAATGGAGGTGGCAGAATGAAACGAAAATTTAGCTATTCAATTGGAGAGATGAACCGCCGCCTGCTTGCAATCGGAAAATCCATTCGTGGTTATCTGGTGATTTCGACGCTTTCAAGTATCATTGGTGCACTAGCGCATATGGGTCTAATGGGCTTTGGTGCATTGTGGCTTCTTGCCGCCGCAGGCTTTTGCGGCAACTTTGCCCTGTATGGAATACTGACCGTTGGCTGTGCGATTTTGATTGCAGTGAGTCGTTATTTGGAGGGCGTATTTTCTCATATGGGCGCATATGGCATTCTTGCCAAGATGCGAGTGCAGCTATTTGACTCGATTGACCGCGTGGCCCCGGCATGGCTGATTGGAAGGGAGACGGGCGATCTGATGAACATTGCCGTGTCGGATATCGAGACGCTAGAATTTTTCTTTGCGCACACAATTGGTCCGATGTTTACCGTAATTTTGCTTCCGCTTACAACGGTAATTCTGGCATTTTGCGTCAATCCGTTGTACGCATGGGTCCTAATTCCAATCTATCTTATGATCAGCGTGGTGCTTCCGTTTTCGGCGCTTAAGGCTGGACGCGGAATCGGAATGCGCTATCGAGAACGCCTTGGAATACTTAAATCAAAGATTCTTGAGAGCGTTTACAGCATCCGCGATATTCAGATTTTTGGAGCAGGAGAGCGAAAGGCAGAGGAGATCCAACGGGCAAATGATGAGGTCAATCATGCATCATTTTGGCTGACACTCCATCGCCAGACGGTCGCATCATTTCCAAATTTCTTTGTCTATCTGGCACGAATTTTGATTCTGGTGTGCGCAGGCGTGCTCGCTTCGCGTGGCATCAACAATCCAGTTGGAACGATTGCACTTTCCTTTGCGGCAACAGCATCGCTTTCGTCCACCTTTAACCTGACCTTCGTGGTGACAAGTCTGTTGGAAACTTACGGTGCGGCAGAGCGTATCTTCCAAATCGAAGATACATTGCCGGAAACAACAGAGCCAGAATCACCTGTTTCCTGCGGTGAGATTCAGACAATCGAGTTTCGTGATGTCAGCTTTTCATATCCGGGCACCGAGAAGAAGATTCTCGACCATATGAATTTAATCATTAAAAAGGGCGATCAGATTGGAATCGAGGGCGAATCCGGTGCAGGAAAATCAACTATTCTTCGCCTGCTGCTTCGCTTTTATGCACCGAGTGAAGGCCAGATTTTACTCAATGGAATCCCAAGCGAGAAAATTAGTTTTGCCGAGCTTCATAAGCGAATCGCATTTCTTGAGCAGGATACCTATCTGTTTGATGATACCATCGCGGCGAACATTGCAGTCGCAAAGCCGTCGGCAACGTCAGAGGAGATTCGGCTTGCGGCAAAGCGGGCTGGAATCGACGATTTTATTGAGACACTTCCGGATGGGTATGATACCGATATGGGTCAGATGAATGCACGCCTTTCGGGAGGAGAGCGCCAGCGTATTGGAATCGCCAGAATCTTTCTTCGAAATCCCGATATTTGCCTAATGGATGAGCCGTCAAGTGCGCTCGATGCGCTTCACGAAAAGGAAATGCTGCACACACTTCAGACCGAGTATGCCGATAAGACCATTCTTCTTATCTCACATCGTAGCAGTACGCTGACTGGATGCAACCGAATCCTAAAAATGCAGGATAAGACGGTGAAGGAAAAATAAAAGTAATGGAAGCAACGATTTACAGAAGCTAAATTTGTATAGTCCTGAGTTGTTAATTAAAAAAAGAAAAACAGAGACAATTGCTAAAAACAACTGTCTCTGTTTTTTCTTCCCTATTGTTTTATAAAGACGTATTTTTCTTACTCAGTGCAAGGCAGATCGCCATTCCGACAAACGCAATACCACTCCACATAAGCAAAGTAGCACTCCAACCGCTATGCTCGGAGAAGATTGCGATCGCGTAAACAGAAATGGAGCTTCCAACGTAGGTAAAGGAATTTAAAAGTCCGGACATAAACGAAATTTTACCGTATTTTTTAAATTTCAGTGGCATGATGTAGGTCATAATCCAATTTACGCCGTGCATACAACCTGTCAAAAGTGCCGATAAAAAGATCGTGGACGTCCAGTGCCTGTCCCCGGCAAAAACGGTCCTAAATGAGGTTAATTATACTTTTATTTTTTCCGTATATATGGTATAGTGGTTCCCATAGGAAGGTGAAAAGAAAGATATGAAAATATATAATATGGGGTCTTTAAATATTGATTATGTATATCGAGTACCGCATTTTGTTCAGCCAGGTGAAACGATTTCCTCTTATGGAAGAGAAATTTTTGCTGGCGGAAAAGGATTGAATCAATCAATTGCGCTTGCTCGCGCAGGTGCACAGGTAATTCATGGTGGTATGATTGGACCAGATGGCGCATTTTTAAAGGAACTATTGGAAGATTCTGGTGTGGATACCACACATATATGTACACTACAGGAAGCGAGTGGTCATACGGTGATCCAGGTAGATGAGCAGGGACAAAATTGTATCATTCTTTATGCGGGAACAAATCACTGTGTTACGAAAGCATATTTGGATGAATTGTTAAAAGATGCTTCTGCAGGTGATTTCATGCTGATTCAAAATGAAATAAATTGTCTAAATGAGGCAATGGAAATCGCACATAAAAAGAAGATGTACATTGCGTTTAACCCATCACCAATAAGCAAAGAGCTTTTTACGCTGCCATTGTCTTATGTTGATTGGTGGTTTTGCAATGAAATCGAGGGCGCTATATTGTTTGGAAAAAACCAAAAACAGAAAATGGCAGATCAAATAGCGATGGATCCGGAAAAGATCATGCAGCAGTTTCAAAAACAATATCCGCAGAGCCATCTGATTTTAACTCTTGGAAAAAAAGGAAGTTATTATTGTGATAAAAAGGATATTATTTTTCAACCTGCTTTTGAAGTAAAAGCAATTGATACAACAGCGGCAGGAGATACCTATTCCGGATATTTTTTGGCAGATTTAGCAGGTGGAAAAAATATTTCAGATGCTTTAAAAGATGCATCGCTAGCTGCATCAATATGTGTGACACGAAAAGGTGCAGCACCATCAATTCCTTATAAAAAAGAAATAGAAAATTTGATTTGAGTATACAATCGGTAAAATTCCCCAGAGACCGTTGATGTTTCAATTGTAGTCTCTGGGGGTGAATGAAAAATTATAAAAACTTATCCAACTCTTTTTCAACCTGTTTTCTCTTTTTGATCTTTGGATGATCAAAAAGACTTCCTTTGGCGCTGACTTAACCCAGCGGCAAGCCACTGTGGTTCCATTGACGGAGTTCTAGTGTCTGCGTACATCGCAAGGACTTTGGCAGACACATCTGTTCCGGAGCAACAAAA
>NZ_JAJEQN010000064.1:0-12648 GCF_020687335.1 Anthropogastromicrobium aceti | reverse complement strand
ATTTCTATTTCCTGTAAAATCGAATTTTCCTTCCTCTTCCTCATGATGAATCCAAATGACATAAACGGATGCAATCGACAGACCGCCTGCTTTCATTTTACGAAGAGATTCCTCCCATAAATCTGCACGATAACGGCTAAAATGAATCTCACCCATCACCGGAAACCACGGCTTTCCATCTTTCGTCAGATATTTATTTGTAAAACCATACGTTGTGTTCATGTTATCTTTCCTCTCTGTCTCCTATTATTCGTCTTTATATACTTTTTTCTATAATTCTATTTTCATCAATCTTCCTTGTACAGCAAAAATCTTCTAACCATACCATAGACTGGAGGTGCACTGATCGTAAGTCCTGCTGTGAGTGTATCTCCTTCTTCAATTGAAAAATTGATTTTGCTTTCTTGCCACTCCTTTGTAGGATGAATCACAGCCTGAAACAGCTCACTGCTTTGAGTGTTAGCGTCCTTTGTTTTTTCTGCAAACAAATGAACCTCTACGCCAGTAGTATCAGTTCCAGAATACTGTGCCTTCAATACATATCGTCCTGGTGCCAGATTTTTCTTTTTCTGGCTGATATGAAATGTAAAGTTTTTTACACCCTCTACACGCACTGCATTGACAGGCGGCGCTGGAAATGGATCTTCAAATTCTGGATACAGCTGTACATTTACTCCATCCTCACTGCTGCCTGTCTCCCACTGCGTCAGGCCATCATCCCAATTTGCATCTGCAAAAAGATTCTTCTCACTCATCAGCTTCTCTACAACCTCAATCTCCTGAACTACAGGTTCCGTCCACTCATCATCAAATCCATCGAATCCATCAATTATGCCCTTTACAAAAATCATGCCGATTTCATCAGCCTTAACTGCCCCTGCATTTTCCCATTTGACCTTGTGACTTTGAATGTTTCCATCTCGGTAAAGCACTTTTACTTCTTCCGGAAGCTGTACATTTTGGTGTACCTGTACTGTAAGCCGCTGCGGTTTGTAAATCTTTGCCGGAAGTTCTGGCTTTGCATCACCTCTTACAAATTCAAAGGAATGAATTGCCTCCATTACCCGTCCGCATTCATCAAGTATTCCCATATTTTCTGCCCATCCGCCTTCATCGCCGCGCGGAATGCACAGTGGCTCCCAATAGTAAATTCCTCTTCCCATTTTATCAGGAAGAGATGCCATGATTGTATTGTCCATATCAAGCACCATACGCTGTCCCAATGGCGATGCCGCAAAGCCTGCAATCTTTTCCTGAGCCTCATCAATAAAGCCATTTTTGCTCTTTCGCCATGCATGTGCAGTCTCAGCAAGAATAATCGGCTTTTTAAAATCCTGTATTAGCTTTTTTGTTGTTTCCTTCAAATCGTTAAATGTGCCATGCCAAAATGGATAATATGATAAACCGATTACATCAAAGTCAGAGAGCCCTGCTTCAAATGCACGATCAAACCAATCTTTTAAGTAAAAATAGCGACCACCCTGATCAAGGTGAATCATTATAAGAAGCTCTTTGCCTCCAATTTCTCTGGCAGCCCTGATTCCGGCATTCACTAAATGCACCATTGATACATAATCTGGCAGTTCTCCATCAGGGAAAAGAAGACCGCTTCGAATCTCATTTCCAATCTGAACCATATCCGGCATTGCACCAGCTTCCTTTAACGCGCACAGCACCTTAATTGTGTACGTATACACAGCTTCTTCAAGTTCTGTCCCATGAAGATTTTCCCATGCCTTTGGCTTTCTCTGCTGACCTGGATCTGCCCACCAGTCTGAGTAATGAAAATCAAGCAGGAAATCAAAGCCCTCCTGTTTGATCTTTTTTGCCATCACAATCGTCCGCTCTAAGCTGCAATATCCACCAGATTCCGGCACATTTTCAGGTGTATGCCATATGCGAAGACGCATTGCATTAACACCATGTTTTTTTGCTAATTTAAGCGGATCGATCAATGTTCCATCCAAATCATATGTCTTCATTCCTTTTTCCATATACTCCTGCAAAAACGAAATATCCATTCCCTTATAATAATCAAGCATATTAAAACGTCCTTCCTGCTGACTTTCGAAGTAATATCTCATAGTCTAGCATCGTTTTTTTGTTGTAAAGTTCTCCCTTTAGGCAGTGAATCATCTGCTTTCCGATCGTAATGCCCTGCTGTCTTGCTAAAATGTTGACCGCCGTAACCGCCGGAGTAAAGCAGTCCAGCGTAGCACCATTGTAAAGGGCAGCAATTCCGATATCAAGTGGGATTCGATACCCTTCTGCCTGAAGCCTTGACATCATTCGGCTGCAAATTACATCATCTCCACATATCACGCACTCTACTTTATTACTCATAACATCATGAATTATAGTATCTAACAGCCCCATCCACTTAAAATTACGAATACACAGCTGCTGTTCCCGTGCAATTCCATAACGGTCAATTGCCTGATAAAAACCATCAATTCGTTCATGATTAACACGATAAGTTGATTCTCCCAAAATCAACGCAAACTTTTTATAACCACAATCAATTAGCATAGATGTCATGCGGCGCGCTGCCTCATTATTATCACTATCAACTTGAATTACATTTTCATCTGCACAGCTTCCTGTCAGCCCAACTGGGATACCTTGCTTTATCAGATATTCCAGTGTCAAATCCTCATCATAGCTTCGCATTAAAATCATTCCATCTACTTTTTGATCCTCTACAAGCTGCTTTGCTCCTGAATAATCTGTCGCTGTTCCTGTTGTGATAATCACATTATAATTTTCTGATGCAGCCGCTTCGCTGATTCCAAGAAGACATTCCTGAAAAAAGGGAATACTAGTCGTATACGCATCTGCCGGGATCACAACGCCAATATTCCCTGTTTTCGCCATTTTTCTCTCTTCCTTCGCCTTCTTTTCTTCATATTGATTAGGCAAATTATCATGTGCTGCAACATAAGCTTGAATACGTTCTATCGTAGCTTTTCCAATTCTTCCTTTTCCTGACAATGCTCTGGATACAGTACTCTTTGATACACCAAGTTCATTTGCAATCTCTTCTATTGTCACTTTTCTGCCTCCTTTCCCGTTTTGTAAATCGTTCAATAAAATAAAGCGGAAAGGGCTGTTAGCTTTGCAGTCCTTTCCGCCTAAATCGCTGTCAGATTACTCTGCCTTTGCTGCGATAAATTCTTCCTTCTGTCTCTCTAACTCATCAAGCACATCCTGAATACCAGCGCTCTCAAGTGCTGCTCTAAACTGCTCAATTGTTGCATCTACATCATCTACAAGACCGTTGACTAACGGATTATAGTAGGTCTCGATATTTGCCTCTACTGCTGCCACCTGAGAAGCTACATTAGTGTTATCAAATGTGAAGCCTTCCAGAACGTGAGCTGGCTTAATGTTTGCTTCCCACTCAGCCTTCATCTCATCATACTTGTCATCCAGTGCAGTTCTATCTTCAATATACTCAGTTCTTGTAAGATCTGCATTGTTCCAACCCCAGTTACAGTTGCTGCTTACGCCATAGCCAGACTCGTCAATTACCTTATACTGATCATCACCAACTGCCTCCCAGTGCTTGCCCTCAATACCAAGCATTGCCAGATCATAAACCTCTGGGTTGGTGTAGAACTCATTAAGAACCATGAGTGCTCTTTCCTTCTTTTTGCTTGCTGCATTGATCGCAACACCGTTGTTGATGTACGGCTGTACCTTCTTTGGCAGATCAGAAACAGGATCAACAAGTGTTACGTTCCAGTCTGGGTTCTCCTTATTTGCCTGCTTTGCGTAGGTCAGGCAGCTTCCTAAGTTCCATACCATAGATGCAGTTCTTCCTGTTAACAGACCAGTCTGTCTTTCATCACTAGAATTTAATACATCAGATGACCATGCACCCATATCTGCTAACTCTTTCATCTGCTTGCAGTAATCAGCAAATCCATCCCAGTCAAGGATATAATACAGATCAGTATCCTCTGGATCTTGTGTATTGTAAAGAACAAGCTCACCTCCCTTTGGAGCACCTCCTAAAGTGGAAAGTCCCTTCTCCTGGAAATACTGATACCATGGTCCTCCCTGGCTTGCATACATGCCATTCTCAGCACAAGCCTTGTAGAATGTCATTAAGCTGTCCCAATCCTTGATCTCATCAATGCCATACTCTTCCATCAAGTCGCCACGAACTGCCAGAACATCCTGTCCAAACTCGTTTGAATAATTTGGGACCATATAAACTTTGCCGTCAATTTTTGCCTGATCCCATGCCATTTCTGGAACAACATCCCAAATGCCAGGTGCATAAGTCTGAATATCTTCCTCTGTAAGCTCAGAAAATCCGCCAAGTGCAACAGTCTGCTCATAGTGACCCCAGCTTGAAGCTGTAAAGATTAAATCAAAATCCTCTCCGCCTGAGAATAACAGAGAATACTTAGTATCATGCTCGCCCCAGGATAAGAAATCAACTGATAAAGTACAGTTTAACTTTTCCTCAAGAATCTCATTGATCTTTCCATATACCTCATCAAAATCTGGTGTTCTATCACCAATCAGGTACATCTTTAATTCCATTGGCTCGGATGTATCTACATCAGATGCCCAGATATTGGTGGACTCTTCCTCTGCTGCTGCCGGAACTGCCATTCCAGCCATCATTCCAACTGCCATAGCTGCGCTTAACAGCTTCGCTGCGTTTCTCTTTGCTCTTCTCATAATAAGCCTCCTTAATTTTGTTTGATTTTATTTGATATTGTTTGGTTTTACTTTTTTATAAACTTCATCATCCCTTTACTGCGCCAATTGTAATACCCTGTACAAAATATCTCTGTACAAGCGGATATGCCAAAACGATTGGTCCTGTAACAACGATAGTCAGTGCCATCTTTAATGTCTGTGTTGGCAGAGATACGGCACTTACAACGTCACTACTGACGTTTCCGTTTGCCAAAAGCTTTTTATAAGCCTCAATTCCGTTTATCTTCTGATATAAGAAATATTGAAGCGGATACATCTCTTCTTTCTTAATATAAAGCATTGCATTGTACCAATCGTTCCAATATGCCAGTGCAATGAAAAGTCCAACTGTCGCTAATGCCGGCTTAATAAGTGGCATTACAATCTGGAATAACGTGCGGTATTCACTGCACCCATCAATCTTTGCTGCATCAATCAAAGACTCTGGAAGAGCCATAATATAACTCTTCATAATGAGCAAATTATAAACAGAGAACATAAGCGGCAATAGCAGTGCCAGATAATTGTCCCTTAATCCGAGAGTGTTGGTCATCAAAATGTAATATGGTACCAAACCACCAGAGAATAATGTTGTAAAGTAGAAGAAGAATGAAAACTTGTTTCTCCACTCAAAATCTTTTCTTGCCAGTGCATATGCAGTCATTGTTTGAAGCAAAAGACCTACAACAGTACCAACAGCAGTCAGACCGATTGTGGTTGCATATGCTCTGAAAACGACTGATGGATCACGAAACACCGTCTTATATGCCTCTAAGGAAAAATCCTGCGGCAGAAGGCTGAAGCCGTTTTTGTTGATCGCTGCCTCCGAGGAAAAGGATCCTGAAACAATCATGATAAATGGAATCAGACACAGGATTGCCACAATACCCGTAAAGGTGTATGCTACAATATTAAGTGAAAGGATATCCTTGCCATGTTTAATCTTGCTGGCTTTTGTTTTTGAACTCATTGTACGCATCCCCCTTTAGAATAATGTGTAATCCTTGTCGTACTTACTTACAAGCCAGTTTACAAGCACGATAGTGATAAAGCAGAGTACCGACTGATATAAACCAATTGCGGCTGACATACCGAAATCCTGACTGCTGATCAATGCACGGAAGGTCAGCGTATCAATAACGTCTGTCTTGTTGTACAAAAGACCATTGTTTCCTACTAAATTGTAGAATAAATCGAAGTTGCCCTTGAAGATACCGCCTACAGAAAGCAAAAGCAGAATGATGGTGGTAGGCATGATCATCGGAATGGTGATCTTGCGGATTCTCTGCCATACGTTTGCACCGTCGATTGCAGCTGCCTCATAAACTGATGTATCAATTCCCATAATTGCTGCCAGATACATAACTGATCCATATCCAATGTTCTTCCATACATTAAAGAATACGAGGATAAATGGCCAATACTCAGGCTTTGTATAGAAGGAAATCTTCTTGCCTCCAGCAGAGGTAATCATACGATTCATAAATCCATAGTCGGAACTAAAAATGTTGAATGCCATAACGCCTACGATAACCCATGAAATGAAATATGGAAGGAACATAAGCGACTGAGTTATCTTGCGGTAATGCTTGTTGTGAATCTCCGTTAAGAAAATTGCGACTGCGATCTGCATGATTGTATTTACAGCAATAAAAACAATATTATACAATACCGTATTTTTTGTTACCAACAGTGCCTGACCAGATTTAAAAAAGAAATCGAAATTTTTAAATCCGTTCCATGCACTTCCCCAAATACCACCAGCATATGTGTACTTCTTAAATGCCAAAACGATACCAGTCATTGGATAATACGCAAAAATCAATGTATAGATTACCGCAGGTGCCAGCATAATCAGAAACTGACGATATCGGTACACTTTTTTGAAGAAGGCCTTAGGACCTCTTGGTTTTTTCACCACTTCATTATTCATTGCTTTCCATCCCTTTCTGTTGCGCACTTTATTGCGCACTTTTTATTTCTTCATTGACGTTTTTACCAATGTTTTATGATGGTTCTATTATACTTTTTAACTTTTCAATCGTCAATTTTCATCATGCATAAGTTATCTAATATATTTCATACTTTTTTCACAATCTTTTAATGTGATATCGCGCAATTTTATTATTTCCATGTTGCGCACGTTTCTTACATTTTTTATTTTCTTAACACTCTTGCACAAAAATTTATTTTTCGATATACTATTTGAACACAGCAGTAAAGCAAACTGCAGCTGTCCGCTTTACATAGTTTTTGAATATCTCTTATTAGAAAGGAGTTTTTCATGAGCCGTAAGAAAAAATATGTATCTGTCATAATCCCCGCTATCTCACTTTTTCTTTTACTGTTTCTCTTTTTGCTCAGCGGTCTAATCTCTCTTGGGCAGCAGCTTAATTCTGTCAGTCCCATTCTTGCCTGGCTGTACGGACTAATTGTTCTTGCCTGTTTGGGTGCAGGTATTATATGGCCTATTGTAAGTGTTTGGAGGCGCCCCATCTTTTCTATGTACATGCTTCGCTACCGTGATGGACGTGCCCGCTTCTACTGGTGCCGCAAGCTTACCGATAATTTAAAGAAAAACACCGAACTTACAAATGAAGAAACTGCGCAGCTTGAGGATTTCTTAAAACAAGGCAATCAGGCCGATGATCTTTTGATTGAATTTTTTACAGAAAAGTTCTCTCCTGTCATAGACAGCGAAATCAAAAGTGCTGCAAAGACAGCTTTTGTTACAACAGCAATCTCTCAGACAGCTTTTTACGATATGTTTTCTATACTTTCTGTCAATCTCCACCTGATTCGCACCATAGTAGAATCCTGCGGCTATCGCCCAAGCGGTGCATCACTCCTTGGACTCTATGTGCGCATCTTAAAAGCAACATTTTTAGCAGGCGGTCTTGAGGAGATGGATCTTGAAGAATTGCTTCCACTTGTGACTGGAAACGCTGCTATGAAGCTTCCTGGCCTTGTCTTTGCCTCTGCTGCACAAGGTACCGTCAATGCATTTATGACAATCCGTGTTGGTATTTTAACAAAAAAATATCTTTTCAGCGCCGACGGACCAATTGAAATGCCGCAGGCACGAAAAGACTCCTATAAGGAAGCAATTGATTTTCTAAAAAAATGTGAATTACATAAAGATGTGATTGCAATTGCTAAAAAAACAGCGCAAGGCGCTAAGGAAGCTGCTGCTGCATCTGTAAAAAAAGTATTTAAAAGTACAAAAACCTCACCGCTTACCTAAAGCGGTGGGATTTTTGTGTTTTTGGCAAGTCAGAAGATCAAAAATCCTTTTGTATCGTATTTCTGACCTTTTGACTCTACTATCATAATTTCACTTTCCTGCAAATCTCAAGGATTCCCTTGATATAAATCACAAGTGCCATCTCAACACGTTTTAACGAGATTGCCTCATCTGGCTGATGATAATCTCCATGTCCTTTTTTGAAAAGTCCCTCTGGAGCTGGCGGCAGCGGCATACCTGTTCCGCATGCAAAGGCTCTTGGAAGCTTTCTTGCATAAGTACCGCCACTCATAACAAATGGCTTCTCATGATTTTTTGTCAAGCGATTGTAGGTGTCCGTCATAATAGTCACTGCTGGATGCTTCGGATCAAACAATGTTGGCTTTGTATTTCTTGTTACACTAAGCGAAAATCCATTTTCATTTGCTTTCTTTTCTGCTATCACTGCAAGATCTTCTTTACAGCCTGCCGGATACTTTGACAAAAAGCCAAATACCAAGTGACCATCCCTAATCCATCCCTGTGTCACAGTCAATATAGTCGGTCCTGAAATTTCATCCTCAAAAAATGCACCAAGCTGTGTTCCATTACCATCTTTATTAATCGAAATAATCCATGACAACACTTTGCAGTCATTCTCTGAGGCGAGTTCATATCGACAAATCGCTTCACATAGAATCGTCAATGCATTGCTTCCGGATTTTGGCGATGCACCGTGAGCTGTTATGCCGCAAGCTGTAAGTTTCCAAGCACGCTTTCCATTTTCTGTCTGCATTTGTTCCACCGTTACAGATGATTTCCTTGATGATATAAGCTCTTTAATACGCGGTGCGTCCATAACAACAGCCTCCGCAATATTAGGAACAGAATACAAACCACAGTCACATGACAAAGAAATCAGCCTTTCACTAACGATGTCATTTGCCGTAAGCTCACCATTGAAACTTCCGCGTTCTCCACAGCATACTGGAAAACCGCTGTCTGGTACAAGAGACAGCTCTGGGCACTGATAATGAGCCACAAAATGATCAATATCAAACATTCCAACCTCTTCGCTCGTACCCATATAAGCATCAAGGCTATACGGAAGCTTGATTTTGTGTTCCTTCATATATAAAAGAACATATAGCGCCATTACTGCTGAGCTTTTATTATCCTGACAACCTCTGGCAATCATATATCCCTGCTCCACAACAGGCTCAAACGGGTCATGCTCCCAGTAGCCTCCTACTGGGACAACATCAAGATGGCTCCAGATTCCAATAGACTTTTCTCCATCTCCATATCGGATTCTACCGACACAAGAGTCAAAATTTTTTGTGTCCAGTCCATACTCCTTGCCAATCTGCAGCATCTCATCTAATACTCTGACACATTCTGGACCATATGGCGGCTTTTTGTCTTCTGGCACGACCGCCACACTTGGGATGCGGCAAATTCTAGTCAGATCCTTAACTAGCTGCGGCATTTTATCAGAAACCCACAATGCAATCTCCTTGTCCTCATCTGTCATCTGTTCTCTTTGCAACTCTCCCAAACTCATCCAATCACCTTCCCGCACGAATACTCTTATCAATCAAAAGTCCCATAAACTCATCAGCAGCCTCTCTTACCCAGCTAAAACGCTCATGGTCAATATCACTAGGTACTGTACAGTCGCCTCCAAGAATTACTCCAACTGTTCCTGTTTCCTCAAGCAAACGTTTTGTTTCATTCTTTACGGCCTGCTTGCTTCCACTATAAAGAACGCCCATCTTGCGGTTGTCAAATCCTCCTAACACACAACGTCCACCAAAATAATTCTTGCCATCTTTCAAGCTCAAATCTTCAACATAAACTGCCCAATTGACAGTTCTTGCTGGATAGTCTTTCCATACTTCAATTCGATTTTTATCTCCTGCCCAGCCACAACAATGCAAAATGTTGTTGTCACTTAATGTATTAGCATACTCTAAAACAGCTAACTCAGCCGGCGTTACGATTTTCTTGTACTCCTCTGCCGTAAAACGAAACTCCTCTGCATTTTGAACACAATAATAAATACCAGTGCATCCTGCTTCTTCAATCACACCTTTAATCAGAGATCGAATATCTTCTCCAATTACCTCAAATGCATGACATACTGCTTCTGGATTTGCCTTTAAATGGCTCATAAGAAGCTCCTCGCTTGTACCAAAGCGCATCAAAGACATTGGACAAAATACATTATAAAATACGCAGCACTCATCCTTTACCGCTTCAACTACACCTTTTACGCGAGCAATCTGCTTACGGATATATGGATGATCTGCTCCCATCGGTTTTAAGTTAAACCAGTCTTCTGGGTTCTTAATCTGAGCAATTCCCGGATTTGGATAATTAAAATATCCATCACACATAACTTTAATCAGATCAAAATCTGCCTCACGGTACAATCTCAAATGCTCATCAATCGTCTCCTGTCCAAAATCATCGTCTGGTGAAAAATGATACCAAAATGCGATTGGAACACGATCCACCGGTTCATTGTGAAATGCATGAAGTACACGTTCTTTCTTTGTCATTCTTCTTCCCTTTCTGGCCTTTTTGCCCCTTAACTTTTTTTATTTGAAACAATTATAACAAAGCACTTCTTCCATTTCCATCCATTTTCCGTTTGTTTCTGTGCAAAATCGCTTATTATTCTTGTTTTTGCCAGTTTATTTTGTTCAAAAGGGCAGTGTTTCTGATGTAAAAATGGAATAGACCCCCAGACTGATTGGCAAAATGCCTTCCTTAATCAAGCGTATAAAAAGCCCACATAACCGATTCATTCTACCGGCTATGTAGGCTTCTCTTTTCTTTATGCTATTGTGTCCTTTTTTCTTTGGTGCAGTCAGTTCAAAGCTCAAATCCAATAACTTCTTGTCGTGTCATTCATCCCATAAATCCTATGTCATTTACTTCTTATCTGTTAGTATCCATTTTCCTTTTCGATTAGACCCCTCACGGATGATCTTGCCTTCCTGCTGCATTTTTGCCATAGTACGTTTCACCGTTGCCGCTGAAACAGCAAGTATTTCTCCAAGTGATTTATAGGTAAGCTCAGGAGATTTACGAATCACTTCTTCTAATCGAGTTTCGAGGTCAACTTTGGGGTCAACGAGGTCATGATTGAGGTCATTGAGGTCACGATTGAGATCATTGACCACATTCTGACCTCGATAAAGATTGATTCGGAACGCAACTTCCATGTCGATAAATTCCGGCTCACGCAAACCATATTCCTTCATCGCTTGCATAAGTTTCGGAATACCACTGCCCCAGGCTTCAACAAGATTCATATATGCAAAAGCATTGGCGAGCGACCGATTCCTGATTTTTGAAAATCCCTCTTTCATCAGATCAATCGTAACACCAGGAAGCAGACCACCCGGAGATGTAATTTCCAGTCGATCATCATAAATTGCCACCTGAATGTTTGAAGCCTGAATGTAACTGCAATTCATAATCGCATTTACTATCAACTCACGGATACTATCCGGTGGTAGTTCATAAATATCCTGACGATACACACCTTCCAACCGGCAGCCCATACGGATGTTTCGCAGAACAAATTTTACCGCTTCGTCTACTTGTTCCCAAAGTGGTCCTTCGTAATTCCGGCGATCCAAAAATACTGCACGGGTTGTTCCTTTGAACACACCACATTGTATCATGGAACGTAAGCCGCCTTGCCCTGTCAGATAAACATACGCATTGGTTGGATAGACATTTCCATCTTCACTTCTTTTCAAAATGCCCCAACTGATCAAAACATTTTTTGTCACATCTTTTACGGCTGCTCTCTGAAGATCAGACTTGCTGTTTGCAATAGCAACCTTCTTCATTTGCCTACAAAGCGTATCTATATCTTCATCTGTCACCTTCAAGTCTCTGCGAATCACAGAATCAAAAGCGTGTCCCTCGCATTCATAGTACAATTCTCTAGACATCTCACGATCAGCTGGACGAGTAGTGCCAGACACACGAATATACACACCATTTTCCAAACCATCCGCTTTAATATAATATGGTTTCTGTCGTCCAGCTCTAATTTCGGCAACAATTACTGTTTTTCCATTTATGTTCTGCAAATACACATCTGGGATAATTGTTGGCTCACAGCTATCTGAAATCGCATTGGTAATTGCGTCGATTTCCAGAAAAACAACATCTTCCGAAATTCCAACTACTTCTCTGGTTTTATCATCAATGCCAAATACAATCCGCCCGCCTTTGCCATTTGCAAAAGCAACAACAGTTTTCATGTATTTGATACTCTTATCCGGGCGTTGCACCTTGAACTCTACGTTCTTGGATTCCCCTGCAAGAATTTCCTCTATGGTCATATTGCCACCTCCCATATTTAGTTTGCCCGTATCTCTCTAAAGTAACACATAGGCATTATCCTTATAATATTTTACCACAGGCTATCCCCTTTGAACAGAGAACCGTTATATTCAAAAAGAGAACAACCTGTGAAATTTTAACTATTCAACAGGGTTCATACAAAATCTTACAAAAGATCATTAAGCAAATTCATACACTTAATCTTTTGCTGGAGATTCACACTTCCATAAAAAAAGAAGCCACGATCTGTTTCTCCGAGTAATGATATGCTACCCTCATATAGGACAATGAAATATAAAAGTCCTATATGGGGGTATTTTCATGTTCAGAAAGAGTAA
>NZ_JAJEQN010000063.1:0-13656 GCF_020687335.1 Anthropogastromicrobium aceti | reverse complement strand
TATCGCCAGCCATAGCATGGCTGACGATACAAAAATTTATTATTTTTTATTGTCCTCTTGACGGGGAGCATACCACTGTCCCCTTGGCGGTTCTTTTTTTATTTAAAAGAGTTTTTTGAAAACTTTTTTTTGCGATGATACAATATACAAGTAAAGAGAAAAAGCATAAAGCTGAGATGGCAAGCTTTAAAAGCAAGTTTTAAACGTAAGCTTCAAATACAAGTTTCAAATGAAAACTTCAAATGCAAGCTACAGCTGCAAAGTACAAGTGCACTGTAAAAATACACGATACAGAAAGGATAAGGGATGTCTGACACAGAATTTGAATCATTTGTCATGAACGCAGGGCCGGATATTCTGAGGTTCTGCCGTATCATTACGAATAACAAAGAGCAGGGAGATGAGCTATATCAGGACGCGATGGTTTTGTTATTGGAAAAGCGGGTGTCATTGAAAGCAGAGCAAAATAGCAAAAGCTATGCGTTGTCTGTTGCTGTTTTGCTGTGGAAAAACAAAAAGAAAAAATATGCAAACCGTATGCGAATTGCGCCAGTCAGCAGCTTGGAAGAGCATCAGGAAACGGTTTCTTCATTTGCGGCGGATTGGGACACGACACCGGAACAGATGATGATCAACAAACAGGAGATTGCAGAGGTGAGAAATGCAGTGCATATGCTACCAGAAAAATATCGAATTCCAATCTGCTTAAGTTACAGTGCTGGGCTGACAATGGAAGAAATTGCAACATGTATGAAAGTGCCGGTCAATACGGTGAAAACAAGAATCAGAAAGGCAAAATCAATTTTAAAACAGGAATTGGAGGCGAGAGGAATTGACAGATGAGCGATTTGAACAGTTGATGAAGCAGGCATTGAAGCCTGAAATTGATGAGCGAGATGTTGTGATCCAAAAAAATACAAATAATTATAAAAACAGAATGAAACGAAAAAGAAGGTTGCGTGTCTGTATAACAGCAGGAATTGCTGCGGCTGCCTGTGTGGTTGCAGGTGTGCAGCTCAATCGTTTTGGAAATGGACAAGTACCGTATACAGAAACAAAGCAGGATTTTGTTACAAACAAAACATCATCTGCATTTTCACTTTGCGTTTATGCATCGGAGCTCAGTTCGGAAAATTCGGTGGCGTTAAACAATGAGAACGGAAATTCGTGGGTATTCGGTATGAGATCAGACAGTGATATGCTCAGCTATTGCATCGCTTTTCCTGTTTCGTGCAAAGGTGAACAGATAAAGCAGATCACATATACGATTAACAAGGGGGCGTTTCAGATCATCGGGGAGAATCCTGAGAAGTTTTGCACACAGATGACTCTATATACAGAGCAGACAATGAATTTGCCAAGAATTTCCCAAAACAAGGATCAGCAGGAAAGTGTTCTATATTGCACTTCCTATACCATTGATTATGAAAATCAGGATGCGGGGTGTTTTGTTAATATTTGTGGATTCACGGCGGATGATGAGCAAACGGAAAACTTATTTTTTAAGAGTGAATCAATTGAGGCAGGAAAATGGACAGAGGAGTTAAATTCGATTCTTTTCGATAAAATACAGGTTACAGTTTGTGCAGCGTTTGAGGATGGCACAAGTAAAACTCAGACGATTGCAATAGCGGCAGCAGCTAGTGATGCAAACAGTACGTATGAGAAAGGGCAGACACAGAAGGAGAAATTGATTCAGTATGAGATGAGGTGATCGAATGAGAAAACGAGGAAAAGTGAAAATTGTTTTGGCTATTTTTATAATAGTATTATTTTCTTGTACAGCGGTGATAGGCAACAGTAGAACAGGCGTGATTGAAAACGTGATGGCAAAAAATGCTGCCGATGTAGATATTCTGACGATTAAATCAAGAGTATTCACAGGGGAGGAGATCATTAAAGCATGGCTAGACACGGATACACTTGATGGGAATTGCTTAACGGTATTAGCGCAGCGTGGGACGGCAGCAGTCACGACGACCTATGATACTGGAAAGCAAAAAATAACAGTGAACTGGAATCAGGGAGCATTTAACGGTGCCATTGTTCGGATAAATGGACGAGAAGAAAAAACCAGAGAAGAATGGACAGCCCGTTGGTTAAAAACTTTTGAGAATCTTGGAATTTCAGTCGATGATTCTTATGAAGAAAAGTGGCAGGGTGAAAATAATGATGAAGAACATGATATTTATTATATAGAAGAAAATGGAATTCATCTGTGTCCAAATGGCTATTCACTGGGTGATTTGGGACAATGTTGGGGACAGTCAATTGATATTACAATTGAGAAAGATGGTTATTTTGTATCCTTTAATAATGTATCAGAAGTAATTGCACGGGAAGAAAAGAAAGGACGAAAGCTGATTTCTAAAGAGAAAGCCATACGGGCATGTCTTGACAATTATTTTTGGGATCAGAATGCGGAGGATGAAGTGGGCGTATTAGTAGAAGAGGCTTCCTGTGACATGGAATACCTGATGATTGATAAAGGATCCGAGAATGACGAGAGTGTGTGTGATATTGGCTATTATGTGCAAATTCCAATGTCCGATACAGATGGTGGAAATCAGTATGTGATTGAAGGTTTTGTCGATGGAGAATACCCGTATTGCTATGCGACTGCAATGACGGCAAATGTTAATCAAACAGATCAGAGCGAATAGGAACGGAGGGATGCATATGATCAGACGGGAAGCAAGGCGGATTGTGACGTCTCCGCTAGCATGGTTTTGTGTCGTGATCTACGCGGCAGTTTTGTTGATGGGAATTGCAGAGACGTTAAAAGTAAAAGAGGCAATATCGGATCATGGCTGGTTAGATTTGTTGTGTGTGTCAGAAGAATATGGCATTACAACTTTGGTGAAAAATCTGGTATTTCCTATGAGTGTTGCATCGGTATATTTTGATGAAAAAAAGGGAAAATGTGATTGGGTAAAAATGATGCGGACAAGTCGGCTTCGCTATTGTGTGACAAAAGCAATCGCGGTATTTGTTGGCAGCATTTTTCTATATATGATGAGCGTGTTCCTATTTATTGCAGTTGGAAGCATGATGCATCCTGAGATTTTAAAGACTGCCAATAATTCGTATTTTCTGGTCGGTGAAATGTGGCAGAAGTGGATCCAGGATGGAACGTATTGGGGTGTATTCTTTTTGTATGTAGTTTTGAATTCGCTTCAAGTTGCTGCGTGGTCCTCGATGTTAGGGTTATGTGTTGCTGCTTTTAGTGAAAATCGATATGTGGTTGCAGCTGTTCCTTTTTTTATCAATAGGATATTTCTTTATCTTGGAGACATGATTGATTGGCTTTCGATCGTTAGTCCATATAGCTATCAGCCAATACAGTTTTGGTATACCGGTACGCAGGTGGATCTTTTCTGGCTGGCTTTTAAAAATTTGGCAGTAATGTTTTTATTTACCTGTATTTTTATAGAGGAAATGAAATGGAGGGCATCACATGGCTGATAGAAGAACAAAGAAAACGGCAAAACAAATTTTTGGCTACGCACGTCTGAATTTTCATATGGGAATGCGTCAGGGAAAAAATCTGGCTGTTTTATTGTGCATGGGCTGCTTTTTGCTTTATTATCTCGGTGGCATTCGTGGGTATCTGGCATCGGCAGAAGAAACGGTCAGTGTGCAGGAGTTATTCCTGGCTATGATGAATACACATTATACGGCAATGACAGTCTGGGTTGGCTATCTGCTTGTGATCTGTGATATTCCATATAGTGAGAAGGGGATTTACCCATATCTTATTCGCACATCTCGAAAAAGTTGGTTACTTGGTCAGATTTTATATCTGTTCTTGGTAACAATTTTCTATTTTTTTTATGTGGGACTAGTGCTTGCAGCAGCAATTGTTCCTCATATTTCATTTCGTATCTCGTGGACAAATGCTTTTGTCAAAATGCTGAATGCACCATGGAGATGTGGAATAAAGAATTATTTTTCTTTTACGTTTTCGCTAATAAAGCATAATCCACAGTATGTTGTGGTAGTACGACAACTCTTTTTATGTCTGCTTGTTTCGATGACTCTTGGCATGTTGACAATGGCGATTCATATGCTGTGGAAAAATGGCCCCGGTATATTGGTTGGCGCAGTGGCTCTAGCATGTGATTATCTGGTAACGGCGGTATTGGATGCGATTGTAGGACTTCGCTATTTTTCACCTCTTACATTGAGTCGAATTTCAGCACTCAGTACCAGCGTAAATGATCGGTTCAATCCATCATTTTCGTATGCGTGCCTATTTCTTGGCGGTTTGTTTGTGGTTTCACTGAGCATTAGCATCTGGAAATTAAGGCGCTATGAGTATGGGCGATAATGAGTATGGCCCATAAGCCAATAAGGGTGTACAAGAACTATTTTTGAGAGAAAGGATGCAAGATCAATAGTCAATGTTTTTCGGTCTAACATTATAATTATATAGGAAGGAACGTGACGTGTATGAGTGATTATATTCAATTAACAAATATCAGTAAAACGTTTGGAAAGCAGACTGTGTTGCAGCCGCTTACAATGGGGTTTGAGGAAGGAATGATTCACGGCATTATCGGGCGAAATGGTTCTGGTAAAACCGTTTTGATGAAAATGATTCTGGGTATTTTGCAGCCGACAACGGGAACGGTCATAGTGGGAGATAAGCGAATCGGAAAGGATGTGGATTTCCCAGAGAGTGCGGGTGCGATCATTGAGACGATTGAGTTTATTCCATATATGAGTGCATATCAAAATCTGGCAGACATCGCAGCGATGCGCGGCAATCTGTCAAAGACTCAAATAAAGGAAGTGCTAGAGATGGTCGGCTTAGGAAATGTCGGAGGAAAGCATGTATCAAAGTTTTCCATGGGAATGCGACAGCGTCTGGCGATCGCACAGGCAGTAATGGAGTCTCCGAAGCTTCTGATATTAGACGAGCCGATGAATGGCATGGATGAGAAAGGCGTGGAGGAGATGCGGCAGCTGATTTTAGCGAGAAAAGCGGCGGGTACAACGATCATCCTTTCCAGTCACAATATAGAAGATATCCGTATCTTATGTGATCAGGTGTACCGCATAGATGCAGGAGTTGTCATGAGAAAGTGACCATGGGGACAGGTCCGGCGGCCTTTTAATTGGGTACGTTGGCTTAATTACTGTCCCTGTGGCTTAAAATTAAGTTATGCAAAAGGCGCCAGAAGCTGCAAAAGCGGCTATGGCGTTTTTTTTTGACGCAGCTCTGCCACAGTTTAAAGAGACCGCAAACAATGTGGTCTTTTTTGCATATAAGAAGCATCTAACCTGCATTGTATCGTACCTTTTTGTGTGGTATCATAGCTTTATCATTTAGGTATATTTGCGGAGGAAACAGATGGAAGAAAGACAGACATGTGATCTGGCAGGAATCTGGCGCTTTGAGATTGATAAAGAGGACAGGGGCTTTGCCGAGCACTGGGAAAAACGAAGACTGACACAGACGATCACGCTGCCTGGATGTCTGCAGGCGCAGGGCTATGGCGATGCGATCAGTGAAGATACACCGTGGGTTCAAAGTTTGTATGATGCGCTGTGGTATCAGCGCGGCGAATATGTGTATGCGCAGGAGAATGGAACAAAGGTGCCATTTTTGAGTCAGCCGCCGCGCCACTATACAGGAAAGGCGTGGTATCAGAAGACAATTTTTGTGCCTGAAAAATCAGATGGGTTTGTTGGACGGCTGACGCTTGATAACACAAAATGGAAGACAACGCTCTGGATTGATGGAGAATGCAAAGGCAGCATAGTAAGTCTTTGTGCGCCGCATGTATATGAGACAGGGGCATTGTCAGCAGGAGAGCATACAGTTACGCTTTGCATTGACAATGGCTGGCAGCTGTCGTATCGGCCAGATGGTCATGGCGTGTCAGATGCGCTAGGCGCAACATGGAACGGTGTAGCAGGAGCGATTACCTTAGAGCTATTCAATCGTGTTTGGATTGAGCGTGTCAAGGTGAATGCGCAGCTGCCGCAGGCTGCTATACAGGTGCACCTGAAAAACGAGACAAGCCATATTCAAAACTGTATAGTTCACGTACAAGATACTGTGCATACCGATATTAGTGCAGATGCAGTCTGCGTGCTCACTCAGGGGAGCCAGATTTGTGAGCTTACGCTGAACTATCCATGTCTTCTATAAGCAATGCACTGCAAGGAGAAATGCAATCATCCATCACACAATTACCATTACAGAGCAAAGAAATGGTATCGCAGTTTTCAAAAGTAGTACTACAGACCAAAGAAGTTACCTTTGGTTTTCGCAGGGCAGAGGTAAAGGACGGTCATTTTGTTATCAATGGGCGAAACACATATCTTCGAGGAACACATTTTGGAGGCGATTATCCTTTAAGCGGCATTCCGGATTGTGGCAGCGCATACTGGGATAAAATCATGGAGACTGTGAAGACGTGGGGCATGAACTTTATCAGGTGCCATTCATATTGTCCGCCAGAGGCTGCATTTGAAGCAGCTGACCGCGCAGGTGTCTATTTGCAGATAGAGTGCGATATGTGGAATGTGTTTGCGCCAGATGCGCAAATGAACAACGTGCTGTGGGAAGAGACAAAGCGTATACTTGATACATTTGGCAATCATCCGTCATTCCTTATGTTGTCTCCGAGCAATGAGCCGGGTGGAGACTGGCTTATGCCGCTTACTGATTGGGTATCAAAGTGCCGTGCATATGACAGCAGACATCTTTATACCATTCAGTCAGGATGGCCGTATCCTATGGAGCCAGACAAGATCACAGGAACAGATTATGTCTATTTTCATAGATCAGGTTTTGGCATACAGCCAGGCGGAACCATCCGTGGACCGCGTGGTTGGAACGGCGGTGATTACCGTGAATCATTAAAAGATATCTCTTATCCTGTAATATGCCATGAGCTTGGCCAGTGGTGTGCGTATCCGAATTTTGATGTGATTGATAAATTTACAGGCTATTTGCAGCCGGGGAATTTCGAGATCTTTCGTGAGAGTGCGCGTGCGCATGATGTGTTGGGGCAAAATAAGGAATTTGTCTATAATTCAGGACGGCAGCAGGTGCGTATGTTAAAGGAAGATCTTGAAGCAAATCTGCGAACACCTTATATATACGGTTTTGAACTTCTTGATCTTCATGATTATTTGGGACAGGGAACGGCACTTGTCGGTATTCTCGATCCATTCTGGGATTCAAAAGGCTATGTTACTCCAAACGAGTGGCGTCAGTTTTGTGATGAAACCGTACTTCTTGCGCGCATCGAGTCCTACTGCATCGATCGTGCAAAAAATGCTACGATCAGCATCCCAATCGAGGTCAGCCATTTTGGTCGCGCACCGTTACAGTCTGTTCGCATTCATTGGCAGCTTGAGCAGCAGCCAGTTACCGAGTATACATACGGTGAACATGGCAAGACACTTACGCAGACCGTATTTCAGCCGCCTGTTCTTTGCGGAACACTAAAGCAAAGAGATTATGCGCTAGAGAAAAATCAGTCTGCCGGCTGCATTTACTTGAATATGGAAGATATACAGCCAGACTGTGCTTACGTACTGCGCGTAAGCATAGAGGCAAATGGAAAGATAGTGGAGAATACTTGGCCGTTTTGGATATTTGACAGCAGTAAATCAAACCAAGTTTCTACACCAGACGAGTCAAAAGCAGAGACTGATACGCACGAAGCAGTTTTCATCACTTCAGACCGCTTCCACGCCGAAACACTTCTTAATGAAGGAAAGCGTGTATTGTTTGAACTGCCATATGAGGATACTTCATATGATTGTCCGCCTGTTCGCTTTAATCCGTCCTTCTGGAACTCACAGATGGGACCGACTTGGGCGCGAGGTATGGGCATGATAATTCAAAATGCACATTCGGCATTTGCATCATTTCCAACAACTGCTGACGGCGGATGGCAGTGGCAGAGCTTAATTGAAAATGCAAGAGGTCTTCGAGTAGAAAAACTTGGCTGCGATTGCATTACAAACCTTGTTCAGCCAATTGACGAATGGAATAGAAACGACAAGATGAGCCTTCTTTTTGAGTGTCAGGTTGGAACAGCCCGTCTTATGATGACTTCCATAAATCTTGAACAGGATACCCCACAGGCCGCAGCCCTAAAGAAAAGCATTCTTTCTTATATGAAGAGCGATGCTTTTGAACCGCAGGGACAAGTATCATGGAAACAATTATCATCGCTGTTTGAGATAAATGATGTAATGAAAGAACTAGATGCAAAGATAGATGATGATTCATTATCTGCCTGTCTTGATGGAAATCCGCAGACCTTTGTGCGGCTTACGGGTGGCTATCCGTATTCCTTCATTATTCAGACAACGCAAAAGCATAACATTTCTGGTATCCTCTACATGCCGCGTCAAAATCATCGTGAACATGAGGGCGAGCTTCGAAGCTACTGCATTGAGGCATGGGTAAATGATACATGGAAACAAGTTCAAAAAGGTAAGCTTTCGTCATCCTACGAACCAAAGCGTATAACCTTTTTGCATGAGGTATATACAGATCGTATTCGTTTCACTGCACTCGATACATTTAGCGCACCTGGAAAGAGCTGCTTCTGGGCAATGGAGCCAGACGGTTGGTATCAAAAAGAGGCAGACACGACTGCTAATCCAGAGTTTAAGGGACAGCTGCCGCAGGATATCTTTAGCGCATCGGTAATCAATCTTCTTTTGGCAGAGGAAGAGGAGATGGCCGTTTGGAAACAACACGCTGAACAACGGAGTGTTCATTTGAAAGAAGCAGTAACTAGTATTGCTTCCGAGAAGAGCGCAACCGCCGAAATTGATAACTAGTTACGTAAATGGGTGGCCGACAAACACTTCGCCGAGGTCCCCTTCGATAACCTCCTGGGTTACAATACAATAAAAAAGAAAGGAATATCTACTATGGAATTTACAAAGTATGGAATCACAGAAACTCCAAAACTAATTTACAACAACCCACTTGCATCCAAGTCCGATATCGACGGCTTTGTGCTTGAGGGTACAGCTAACATTTCATTTCCTGAGGGCAAGCTTCGCATGGAAAACGGCTTAAGTGCTGCGCAGGGTCAGAAGGCAAACTACGTTTTATGGTGTCCGAAGAATTTTCCATCCAATGTTTACATTGAATGGGAGTTTCAGCCATTAAAGGAGCCAGGACTTGCCATCCTTTTCTTTGCTGCAAAGGGAAGAAATGGAGAAGATCTCTTTGATGAATCACTTCAGCCAAGAACAGGAGAGTATCCGCTTTATCATCACGGAGATATAAATGCCTTCCATGTATCTTATTTCAGAAGAAAAGAGCCAGATGAGAGAAGCTTCCACACATGCAACTTAAGAAAGAGCTATGGATTTTATCTTGTTGCGCAGGGTGCTGATCCTATTCCGGACGTAGCAGATGTATCCGCACCGTACAAGCTTGGTCTTTTAAAATATGAGAATCAGGTACGCTTCTTTGTCAATGACTTAGAAGTATTCAATTTCAACGATGATGGAACAACATATGGTCCATGCTTGGAAGGTGGAAAAATCGGATTTAGACAGCTTGCACCGATGATAGGAGAGTACTCAAAACTTAAAGTTTATAGCTTTGAAAATTAAAAAAATATAGTTGAGAAAGTGTCTATTTACATAAAAGGTCGTTTTTGCTATGAACTAAAAATAAATTGAATAGACATCCAAAATTTGTCCGTTCTACCTAATGACGAATGATAAATTTTTAACAAAAAATAGAAAAAATTAATTTTTTTAGAACAAAAAGTAAAAAAAGTATTGAAAAAATAAGCAAAGTATTATATAATATCGACAATGAAAATACACCATCCGTGTGCAGCAGATATCATCTTTGAAAACCAAAGTTTATAAAAAAACTTGGTCGTAAATGCATAGAATGCACTCTAAAAGGATCGGAGTAGAAAAAAGGAAGGAGAAAAATCATGGGTAAGAAAAATAACACATCAGCCTATCAGCATAAGAAGACTCCGCTGATCACTGACATGAAGCGTCATAAGTGGCTGTATCTGATGGTTCTTCCAGGCGTTATCTGGATGATCATTTTCTGTTATCTGCCTATGGGCGGCCTGGTAATGGCATTCCAGAATTACAAGCTGCGTATTCGTGGTCATTCAGGCATCTTTTCCAGTTTCATCTACAGTGAATTTGTAGGACTGGATAATTTTAAAGAGTTTTTTACAAGTAAAACAGTTAGCTTCTGGTCGCTGTTTAGAAATACATTGTCCATCTCATTATTGAGTCTGGCATTGTTTTTCCCGGCACCGATTATTCTTTCATTGATGCTTAATGAGTTAAGATGTATGCCATTTAAGCGTATTTCACAGACACTGGTTTACATTCCTCACTTTGTATCCTTAGTTATCGTTGCATCTTTAACACAGCAGCTGTTTAACTCTAATGACGGTGCTGTTTACCAGTTAATGGAGATGTTTATGGGTGATGGGGCACCGAAGATTCTGACCGATCCGAAGTACTTCAATCAATTGATTGTAGGACAGAGTATCTGGAAGGAGACTGGTTACGGTACTATCATTTTCTTAGCAGCACTTTCCGGTGTTGACATGCAGCTGTATGAGGCAGCACGTGTAGATGGTGCAGGCAGATGGAGACTGATGTGGCATATCACACTTCCGGCAATCCGTGGTACAGTTGTTATCATGCTGATTATGAAGTGCGGAAGTATCTTAAACACAGGTTTCGAGCAGATTTACCTGATGAAGAACGATTTGAATGCTTCTAGGGCACAGGTATTTGATACCTACATTTATGAGAGAGGTATTGTAAGTGGCCAGTATTCTGTATCAGCTGCAGCAGGACTCTTTAAGTCTATTGTCAGTTTGATTCTTGTTTTAAGTGCAAATAAGATTGCAAAGCTCTGTGGTGAGAGCGGATTCTATTAAGGAGGCAAAAGCGATGGCTAACAATATTTCAAGAGCAAACAGAATTAAGCGGTCGCCTGGTGATGCATTTGTACAGGTTCTTCTGTATGTGTTTGTAGCACTTTTTGCCATAGCAACCGTTATCCCGTTTTTATATGTACTGGCTGGTTCCTTCGCGACAGAGCAGGAGCTGACTGAAAAGTCCTTCTTCCTGTTCCCGACAGTATTTTCTACCAATGCATATTCTTACATTGTAAAAGATGGTTCTATTTTTAGAGGTCTTGCAAACTCTCTGCTTGTAACAGCAGTTGGTACTTTTATCAATATGTTTATGAGTACCACACTTGCATATCCTCTGGCACGTTCCGACTTCCGTTGGAGAAACGGTATCACAAACATGGTTATCGTTACGATGCTGTTTGGCGGTGGTATGGTACCAAGCTACATCTTAGTTGTAAATATTCTTCATCTTCGTAATACATATTGGGCACTGTGGCTGCCAGGTGCAATCAGTGCATTCAACATGATTATTATCAAGAACTATTTCCAGGGTCTTCCAAAGGAACTTGAGGAGGCATCACACATCGATGGTGCATCTGACCTTACCATTTTCCTTAAGGTTGTTCTTCCTCTTTCCAAGCCGGTTTTGGCTTCCGTAGGTCTGTTCTACGCAGTAGGACACTGGAACTCATACTTCAACTCACTGCTGTATATTGATAATGTTAACATGAAGGTTGTACAGCAGGTACTGCGTGAGGTTATGCAGCAGGCACAGCAGGCAGAGACAGATGAGCTGATGGACTGGGGTTCAAATGGAGCACCGCCGTCTAAGGCAGTTCGTATGGCATCTACTGTAGTTGCAACTGTCCCGATTCTTTGCGTTTACCCATTCATCCAGAAGTTCTTTACACAGGGTGTTATGGTAGGTGCAGTTAAGGGCTAATAAAAAGAAGTGATAATGAGCGCGAAAATTTCGCAGATCATCTTTCATAGATGGCGACCGAAGGCTGCCTGTAAAAAGTGCAGCTTCGGACACTGTCAGAATATTTATTCCAGGAGGGTTTAAAAAATGAATAAGAAGTTTTTAGCAGCTGGTATGGCAGCAGCAATGGCAGCAACAATGCTTCCGTCTATGGCATTTGCAGATGAGCAGCCGACAGTAACTTTACTCGTTCCAGAGTACAATGCAGGAAAGAGCTTAAAGAATGAGGGCTCTGATGAGGTTATTAAGAAGGTTCAGGAGTACACCGGAATCAACTTCGAGATTAAGTGGGGAGATAATGGTGCATATGATCAGGTTCTTGGAACCACTCTTATGGACTTCGACAACATGCCAATGATTCTTACCTGCGGCGGCGCTATGAACGGAACAATCGTATCAGCAGCTGAGGAAGGTGCATTCTGGGATCTGTCCGAGTATCTTGATGACAGCGAGAAGTTCCCGAATCTGTCTCAGGTTAGCAGAGAAACCTTAAAGGGTCTGACAGTAGGCGGTGAGGTTATCGGTATTCCGCGTGTTCGTGAGCTTGGACGTTACGGCTTCTCCTATCGTCAGGACTGGGCTGATAAGTTAGGTCTTGGTACTCCGGAGACTATTGATGATGTTTATAACATGCTGTATCAGTTCACCTATGGCGATCCGGATGGAAACAATGTAGATGATACATACGGTATGGAAATGACTAAGTACACAGGACCGTTTGATATCGTTCAGACTTGGTTTGGCTGTGGAAACGGCTGGGTAGAGCAGGACGGTCAGCTTGTTCCGGTACATCAGACTGCTGAGTACAAGGAAGCAATCGACTGGTTAAAGAAGGTTTATGATGATGGTTTAATGAGCCCAGATTGGGTAACTATTGATACTTCTGAGTGGTCAAACGGCTGCAAGAAGGGTCAGAACGGTGTTTACATCGACGTTATGGATGGCGCTCGCCGTATTTGGGACTACTTCGTAGACAACGAAGTTCCGTCTGTTACTAATCCAGATGAGTTTGCATCTATGAACCTGTTAGGACCGATCAATGGCAAGACTCTTGCTACCTCCGGTTACAATGGTTTCTATGTAATCACTACTGATGGTGCTAAGACTGAGGAAGATGTTATCAACTCCCTTACCTTCCTTGATAAGTTAAATGATTATGATATGCTTATCTTAGCTGATTACGGTCTTGAGGGCGTTACCTATAACTGGACTGAGGATGGACAGATTGAGACTATCGAAGGAGAGACAAGTGATAGACCAAACCTTGGTTTGAACCAGATGGTTGCTTACATCCCAGGATATCCGGAAGATAAGAAGCCTCTGAAGCCAACTGAGAGAGATGATGCTCTGACCGAGTGCTACGAGCAGAGAACACGTCCGGTAGCAGTTACCAATCCGGCACTTGCTTACCTGTCTGGTTCCGAGACTTACTCCAAGTATGGCGCTGACCTTGACAACATCCTGTCTGAGGCAAGAACACAGTATATCTGTGGCGTTATCGATGAGCAGGGTCTGCAGGATGCTTGGGATGACTGGGCAAATAAGGGTGGAAATGATCTGATTGCTGAGGTTAACGAGGCATATGCAGCAGATCAGGAAACCGCTGAGGCTGATGAGAATACAGAGGCAGCTACTGAGGAGGCAGCTACTGAGGAAGCAGCTACTGAGGAAGCTTCCAGCCAGGCTGAGTAATTAAAATGATGTTGGGGTCAAAAGGTATTTTGACCCCTTTGATACCAGATTGCTACGTGCTTTGCACTCTCGCAATCTTCA
>NZ_JAJEQN010000062.1:0-13934 GCF_020687335.1 Anthropogastromicrobium aceti | reverse complement strand
GGGTTTGAGTCCGATGGAGTATAGACGCAGTCTTGGAATTGCTTAATTCAGGTCCAAGAAAGCGTCCGCACCCCCTAATTTTTCAGAAAAAGACCAAATTGCTTTGAGGTTTGTGAAGCAAGGCTCTTTACAATCAACTATATCCGGAAAGAACCTATTCATCGCTTACGTTACAAAACCCCTTTTCTCACAAAATAATCCATTAATCGATTATTAAACACTCTCTTGATATCTCTCAATGCCGAAAGAGACGAATAATCAAAGGCATATAGCTGCTTTTTCTCATCTTCAGTTATTTCAATTTCTGCGAATTCCTTAGCGTACTTAGTTTTCGCCTTTTTCAACAACAAATCCAAAAATGCTGTCTTCTCTTCCGTTGTAGGCTCCTCAAATTCACATACCAAATCAAAGCGTGTCTGAAGTTCAGGAGGAATAGTTTTTTTATATTCTGATTCACTAAGAAGATTCGAAGTAAAGATAATAATATATCCATCCATGTCATACTCTCTTGCTAGGGAATCTGTGAAGCATCCTTCTTCTAACAACTCTAGAAAGAAAGAGAAAACTGGGCGATTAGTCTTTTCGAATTCATCGCAAAGCAATACACCCACTTTACTCTTTTCAATTTTCTCACTTAATTCTCCATGATTACAGCCAACATACCCCGCCGGACTACCAATCAAGCTATTCAACGCATCTTGACTACTGTAATTCTGAAAACTGATTTTTGCTAAATAACAATTATTTTGAAGCCCATTTGCAATTAACCTTGCAACTTCAGTTTTTCCAATACCAGATACACCAAATAAAAAAATCGAAAAAACTTTCTGCTCCTTTGCTCTGTTTAAATAGATGAAATTTTTTAGAGTATGTCGTAACCTCTTCTTGAAATAACTATGACCAATTAAATTATAATTGAACGTATCCATAAAGTTGTCAAACGAAGGACCATCTAGATCCGTAACTTTTGCGATTTTACTTTCTTCTAGCTTTTCCTCTCCTAAACCAACTAAATCGGGAATCAACTTACAAACAGGCTCCTGCCCATAAAAAAACAGTGGAAAAAATTTTAACAGTGTATCAACTTGCGTAGTTTGAACAATTACTTTAATATTCGGCAAACTATTTAAAAGTTGTTCCAACAAGTATATCAATGTTTTATTATCCTCTATCGCATAAGAAACAGAAGTCAAATCCATCAACGCCATTTCTGTCGTTTTATTAAATTGTTCAAATTCTTTTCTCAATTCTCCATTCACTCTAGAAAAAGTTGCGATAGGTATGTTGTGTTCTACCGAATACTGGATAATATATTCCAAATCTGTAGAATTATTATATTTATAAATATTTTGCCTTGGATATAGTTTGAAGTGAGGTAATACTTCTCGTTTGGAATTCTTGTCCTCTTCTTGAAAATAACTTTTAGTGTCCGAAATTAGAAAAGGTAATAATTCAAGAGCACTTTCAGATATTATTTCTTTAGCAATGATAATGGTACCATCTGTCATCCCTTCAAAATTAATATATACTGGTTGAATATTGCTTTTATTGGATTGCAAATAGTAAACCAAAGCCGATATGTCAATGCAAACTTTCGGGCAAGCATCTATCATTTGTTTTGTTTCGGCAAACATGAAAGTAAATACCTCTCTTTCTTTCTGAATTTTTCTCAATTCCTCAAGATTTCGATAAGTAAGCAAAGTATGTTGATCCATAGTTATTTTCTCCACAATTTACTCAACCAAATTCCAACGCGGTTCCACCAGTGAAGTTTTGGAGCAGAAATTTCTTCCAATTTAAACGCCACATCTTGAATTATTGCTAATGTATCAACAAAATGATACCCATTATCTTGCTTTTTTATTTCTGTGTCATGTGATACAGGTTGCGTATTGCTTTTAATTATTTTATTAACAGTCGTCTCCTGCTTTTCCTTGCGAGCACCTGCTTCTTGGAAATAGGTAAATGTATTTGATGTAATAAATTCTTCGCCTACGATACCTTTATAAATACCAACGATAGATACATGACCAATAAGTAAATCATTGATGTTGTACTTATTCTCAAATTCCGATTGAATCTCCATAGGAATTTTGATGATAATTTCAGATACAGATTTTTTCATACTTTTATCATATGCAACTCCTCTTAAAATATAGGCATAATCTTGCAACATTGAGCTGATCAGATTATTTATTTCCATACCTTCTACCTGCATACCCTTTAATGCATCGCGTCGTAAAATAAGGAATTGCCGCAGACTTTCTTCGTTCAGTAGTTCTAATTTAACACAATCTATTTTTACAAGATCACCTTCTGTCAAATTCTTTAACTCAATCGTAGATGCGCACTGCTCAATAACCCTACGTAAAAGTATTGATTTGGTCGTTTTTACATCCAAACTTTCTACTACTTTTGAGGACGATGTAGCAGTTTCCCTCGCGTCTGCCGAGATTGATGCCTTAATTCCATCCAAAAACTGTTTTGTGCCTTGTGCTGAAATAGATGATGTAAAACCATACTGCTCTTCAAAGCTTTTTGATCTATCGGTTTCAATTTTAGTAAGAATAACATTATTAATCATCATTGCAATTTCATATACTTTACTAAAGTTTAGATAATAAATATTAAAATCGTATGATTTATTTTTCTCAATTATATCCAATTTGATATCTCCTATACTTTATAACTTTGGTACGCCATATCATCAGCAAATTTTAATTTGTCGATAACTTTGTTATATATCACTTAACAAAGAACTTACTGATGATAACACCCCTGATTCTATATCTGCCTAAACTGTTTTTTGCCGATGACATTTTTTGCCAGGGACAGGCACTGGATGTTACCCTTACTCCTGTCCACTTTACTCATCCGTTTTTTTCAGTCCTATGCTTAACACACCACATTACAACAACCCACTAAGATTCAATACTGTGGTATCAGTCTATTTAATTGGATTTTCATCTGTCAGATTCCCTTTGCTAAACGCATTATCAAGCACCAGTTTGTAAATTATCTTTTGGTGCAACATGATGTTTTGGATTTCCACCTATCGAATTATATGCCCTTAGCTGGATGCACTACCTGACCCTTAGTTTCCCTTCGGGCACCGAGGATTTTTAGTCCAGACCTCTGCATTTCTTTTTTAATTCAATTTTTGCCGGGGACATGCACTTTTTTCTCACATCTGCATCACCCCTTTTTTATAGTTTCAGCATCTGCAACAACCATTTTTATTTTAATCTTAGCAACAATCATCTGAATAAATTGCTTAATATCGTTGACATCTCTATCAGGATGCTTATTGATTACATGCGTCTGGTCGTTACCAAGCCATGTTGCTTTTTCTGCTAAAGTTTTAATATCTGAATCATCTGTAATATAATTTTTAATTTTTTCAGACAACGATTTTGTATCTATTTCACTGACTTTTTCAGGGAATTTATCAACACAATAATCTCTAACTAAAAATTCCAATGCCCTACGATAAGCCATTCCACAAATCAAATTTAACCCATCATGTTCTGCACGTTCTGCTTGCTTGTACACCTCAACAAAAGATGGTGACAAATCACTAATATCTTCATCAAACTCTACATTTTCCATCTCAAATGGATAAATGCCAACAGGTTCACTTATTGCATTATCAGTGTCAAATTTTTCATCATTAAACACTAATTTCGTCTTAACTGTATTAATCACAGTGAATAATTCATTGCAAGATGTACACCTGTAAATAGATATAACTGTACATTCTTTCTGTTCATTATCTGTAATATTATTAACCGCCCTAATTGGCAAAATTTCAGTGGATAAAACCTTACCGCAACAAGGGCATTTATCTGGTAATAATATAGGCAATTTCTTTGAAGGTAATTGTACATTTCTTCCCATATATTCATACGGATAAGGATTATTTGCCATTGACAGAAATGACATTGCTGCCGATGTAGCCATCGTAGTGGGATATTCCCTTCTCTTAAATTTCATAATTATAATCGCCTTTCTGCGAAAGGCACCAATGCGTCATGAAACATGATGGCTGACTTTCGCTTTCTAATCTCTTTTCCTTCTAATATAATTTCCTTATAAGACTGACACACTACAGAACACGTGTAGGTGAGTGGCGGGGCTGTATAGTTTTTTGCCGGGGACAGGCACTGGATGCATACTACTAGGCGGCAAGACTTTACAAAATGCTTTAAGATCCGTAAGGTGTCAATGCCCTCTCGGGCTTATACCTCATTTCTACTTTAATAAGCTTCATGGTGGTAAGTCTAAAGATATGTGTCAATGCCCTCTCGGGCTTATACCTCATTTCTACTACAGCCTAGTAAAAGCGATTGAAAATGACACATTTGGGTGTCAATGCCCTCTCGGGCTTATACCTCATTTCTACATGACCTTGAAAATGTACGCCTTGATTGCGAGGCATATTGTTTCAATGCCCTCTCGGGCTGATATCTCATTTCTACGAAGGTCATAAGTGCAACCGTATCTCCAATATGGAGAGTTTCAATGCCCTCTCGGGCTGATATCTCATTTCTACGCGGAAGCCCGGAAAGGATGACTATGTCATTCGTTAAGTTTCAATGCCCTCTCGGGCTGATATCTCATTTCTACGGTACCCCTTCAAAAACCTAGGTTTTATGCGGTTTCCAGAGCCTGTTTTTGCAGGCATTTATCAGAATATTCTGACAACAGCTGTTTTTCGTGCATGTTAACAATTTGGACATATTTAATGAGGTGTACTTACCCTTGACACTGGATTTAGTATAGCACTAATTACAACCGTTGTCATCCTATTTTTTCACTCTCTTGATAAATTGAGCTGAGCAGTAACACGCTGCACTTGCACTCTCGTGCTGCTGCTCAGACTCCTCTGCACAAAATGTATACTTTTGTTTATAGAACTTTTATAAAGTTTATATTTTTTTGCCGGGGACAGGCACTGGATGCCCGGAGCATAAATAATTCCTTCAATTCTGCGGCTATTTCTTCGGGAGTCATTGAAGCCGTAGTCATAGCCTTGCGGTCTGCTATGATAGGGCTGTATTCAACAACTTGCTTTTTCGTCAGATTGTGCCATATTGGAAGAATGGTTTTTCCGTTGACAGTTTCGACTTGGAAAAGTCCATTCAGCTCCGCTTTCGTCCAATATTTATGTTCGGCAATGTAGTTAGGCGAGAGAATGACCACGCCATATCTTGATTTTGCCAGTCCTCTGTCAATTTTCTCACTCATCGAGTTGCCCCATTTGAGTTTGTCTGTGTCATACCATACTTTAAGTCCCTGGCTTCGCAGCGCTTCTACAAACTCATCAACAAATGATTCTTTATCCTCGTATGCGTGGGACACGAACACATCATATTCTTCATCGGCGGCTATTGGGGTAGTAGCTGGAGTGACTACCGGCTGCAAAAGCTGCTGCTGAAGTTCTTTTATCCGAGCTTCATAGGATGCTTGAATCTGTTGGTTTGCTTTATCCTGTTTCTTTTGCTCATTTTGCTGCTCCTTTTGGAGTTTCAAGTAGGCTTCAGCACGCTTCTTGCGTTTTTCGGCAATCTTCTTTCCGAAATCAGCACTATCCTGACTTTTTTTGCCTGATCAGATTCGTGAGTAGCAATCTGCCGCATTTTACTGTTAAGTGTAGATGCGGAAGTATGGCTGTTTATGCTTTTCTTCAAGGTATTAATTTTGCCTTGGAGAGTAGCGACTTCTTTGTCCTTTGCTGCCTTTTTCTTTTCAAGATCGGCAATTTCTTTATCAAGGCTATTTACCGTCCGTTGATATTGCTCACTTGACATATCAGGAACTCCTTTCTTCTATCTCAATTCATCTTTGAGCTTTTTTATCTGCTGCGCAAGCTCAAACTTCTTCTTTGGCTGTTTTTCAGCACGAGCCTGCTTTTCCAGCTTGGTAATCTCTTTTTCGATTTTCTGTCGGTGCTCATCGGCGGCAATCTGTTCATCCAGGGTATTTCCTTGATCTATTTTGCCGGGGACAGGCACTTTTTTCTTCTATGTTGCGGACTATTTTTATTCTTTTAATCCGTTTATTTCGTATACTCTTTTTTTGCTGCTTTGCCTCATAAATAGCTTTTTTGGTACTTTTTGAAAAAACTCAATTACAAACCGAACATTTTCTCGAACATCTAACTAAATGGCATTGCTGGATGCTTTTACTGTATGACCGGGTGAATCTTGCGGATATGCCTTTACGTTTCAATGCCCTCTCGGGCTTGAGTTGTTACTTCCTACAGCTAGAGAAGTTGAGGCTTTTGTTGAGTTTCAATGCCCTCACGGGCTTGAGTTGTTACGTTACGGTGTACACAATAAAATAGCAAGAAAGGTAGTTTCAATGCCCTCACGGGCTTGAGTTGTTACGAGGAGGTAAATTGATATGCTTATGCATGCAAAAGTTTCAATGCCCTCACGGGCTTGAGTTGTTACCGCAAGAATGTCCAATATTTTAAATTTTTTATGATACTTTTTATGCATACCTGCTATTTATAAGTGTATATTAGCATACCTTCCAATTTTTTTCAACCAATTATCTGATTTTTTGAGGTGCGAATCCCCTAATACTTTTCTGGGAACTTGCCTTTCGCACCACTCTTTTATCATTTTACTGATAACTCACGGGCTTATACCTCATTTCTACTGATCTTTGGAAGGTCATTGAAACCGATAGTAGAGGAATGTGTCAATGCCCTCTCTGGCTTATACCTCATTTCTACTAATGGCACGTTGGTATCAGCAGGGTAAACGGAAGGACCCGGTGTCAATGCCCTCTCGGGCTTATACCTCATTTCTACGGCACAATAACGAGAACAATGATCTCGAGGAAGTATTCGGTGTCAATGCCCTCTCGGGCTTATATCTCATTTCTACGCGGATGGTATTGTCCAGAAGCTAACCAGGGAAATATTGGTGTCAATGCCCTCTCGGGCTTATACCTCATTTCTACCTGCAACAGACCGCGATTACTACACGGTAAAGGAATTGTGTCAATGCCCTCTCGGGCTTATACCTCATTTCTACGGAAGTAACTATGTACGTGAGATCAGAATTCATCGGTGTGTCAATGCCCTCTCGGGCTTATACCTCATTTCTACGGTACCCCTTCAAAAACCTAGGTTTTATGCGGTTTTCAGATCCTGTTTTTGCAGGTATTTATCAGAATATTCTGACAACAGTTGTTTTTCGTGCATGTTAACATTTTGGACATATTTAATGAGGTATACTTACCCTTGACACTGGATTAAGTATAACACTAATTACAACCGTTGTCATCCTATTTTTTCACTCTCTTGATAAATTGAGCTGAGCAGTAACACGCTGCACTTGCACTCTCGTGCTGCTGCTCAGTCTCCTCTGTGCAAAATGTAAACTTTTGTTTATAGAACTTTTATAAAGTTTATGTTTTTTGCCGGGGACAGGCACTTTTTTGGACTGTACATCACCTGTTCACAACAACTACTTATTCATCGTAAATCTCATCGAGCTTTTCTTTCAATGTTCCATCCTTTGCATATGGCAAAGCATCAACCTGTTTGAAATTATGTTTTGTAATCTTCACATCTTCATCAAATCCAAGAATATAACTCGTTGCGATTTTATAAATAATCTCTGTCGGAGCTAATCCATAAACCTGCTTTTCAAAGATATGTTTCAGCCTGTCATACTTATCTGGATACAAGCGTTTCATCTCATCACTCTGATATAAACGCTTTACAATTTCAGCAATGTACAGACCTGATTTCATATACAAATCAATGAATGTTTTATCTGGCAAATCAAAGCATCCCGGATTTTCTTCTTCCAGCATATCGACCATCTTTTTCACCATTGTCTTTGGTGTAAAAATCTGATTGGTCTTCTGTGGTGGGATATAATCAAAGATGTCTTCCACACTTTTTTCATCGAAATAATCTGCCAGTTTCTTCTTCAATGCAAGAAATTCTTTCACTGAATCATCGAATACAACAGGGTCAAACAACTGACCTTCAAACTGTTTTTCCTCTCCTGTTTCAGGGTCAGTATACGCACCACCATCGCGCAAAAATCTGAACTGGTCAAGTGTAATACTTGTCACTTCTTTGAATACGTTATCCGGGATAACTGTATCAAATGTTGCAAGTGTTACTTCATTGTCACCATACGCCATCAGGAACGATGGGATTGTTCTTGAGAATCCTCTCAGATGGTCACGAATGCCTTCTTCGATTACAGATTTCTCACGTTCACGCTTATTTGTCTCAACTGTTTTTACAACATCTTTCTTTGATTCTTCCACAAGTTCCTCTAACCCTGTTTTCAGTGTTTCCTGGAACTGTTCTGTTGCTTCTTCAATCTTTTTATCAAATTCCTGATTGATTTCTGTCGTTGAACGTCCTGTCTCATGACGAGACTGCAAAGCGTCCGTTCTCTCCTGTTCAATCGTATTTTTATCAATCGTGTAATTCGTAAATGACTTATCAATCAGATTATCCGCAGCACCATTGATTTTTGATTCCAACTTACGCTTGTCCGCTGGTTTCATCTCTGAACCATATGTATTCTTTGCTTCTGCAAGAATGTTTGCAGTCATCTGATTATGTGTATTTGATTTCAATTTATCCAATGCAGACGGAGCTGTTTCAGGCGTATCAGCAATCTTTGATACTGTTGAAATTACATCTTCTGTCGGTGCAAAAATCTTATCACCAAACACATCATTCGTTACACCGATGATAATATCATCCGGCACATCAACTTCACCTTCATCGTTCAATGATAAATCATCTTTCACTTCTTCTGAGAAGTTCACTTTTCCCTTTGGTTCATCCACTGCTTCCAAGCTGGAGATAATATCCATTACAGCCTGTGGTGCAGCGAACACCTGCGAAATATTCTGGAACAGGAAGTTACTCATGAATCCTCTGCGTACAACTTCAACTGAACGGATTTTTCTCGGAATCGTCAATACTTTTTCCGCATCCAGTTCAATCAATTCACCGTTTTCATCTTCACCGATTACCGGGAAGAAATTCACCAATTCCTTGATATGTTCCTTACGAGTTTCCAAATCTCCTCTACCAGCTGATGTGTCAGCAGACAAATCATTTGCAAACTCTTCAAAAATGGTCAATGTTCTTGCCGGGTCAAAATCAAATACATAAGCATTTTCTTTTCTTGCGTAGCTGGAACCATTTTTGAATAAACAAGGATTCTGAGCACGGAACGCAGCCTGCATATACAGAGCCGGACTCTTCACATTACTCAGCATCAATACAGCTGTCCATTCTGGAATTGTAATTCCAGTGGTTAACTGACCAACAGATAACGTGATGGTCTTATCATATTTGCTGATTGCATCCACCACTTTATCATATGACTTCTTTGTTTCCTCCTCATCATCCATCCTGCCATCACCAGCAGCAAGAATGATTTCATAATCCTTAAATACAGGATGTTCATGTAATTTCTTAGCCAATGCTTTCGCACTGTCTACTCTATCCAGCAACCAGAATGTATGCTTGAGTTCATCTCTAAGCTCCGGCGTTGAAAATGGGAATTTTTCCTGCAATGTCATTGCATCCAAAAATTTATCAACCGAAGAATCATACTTGAATTTTCCATTATTTGTACTGAAAAATTCATTCAAGTCAAACGCATATTCTTCTGTTTCTCCATTGATTTCAACACCCTGCTGTAATTCATCTTTTACAATCTCAGACATCTGATATGTAAACAGATTCAGTCTTGGCAGTGCTGCATATGGATTTTCTTCCTCAGAAGATACATCCCAATCACGCTTTGCTGTCTGCTCATCAGCGTATGTCCAGTTATAAATTGCATTATCCTCAAACTTATTGTTTGCCAACGCCTTGAACGGTGTTCCTGATAAATACAATGTAAATTTACGATTGATGCGGTCAAATGCCACATCCGTCTTATATGTATCAACACCTTCATGCGCTTCATCAATGACCAGAACATCCCAGTTCATTTCAGCAACTTCACGCAATTTGTCAATTCCGTTTGTACTGAAATATTTTGAACCTTTCATGTCCTGAAGACTTACAAACTCAATACAGTTTCCAAAGGTATCATCATCACCATGAGCAATCAGTGAATTTGTATATTCACTTCTTGACAATACACATGGTCTGCCCTTTAAGGCATCCACTTCACTAACAAACAGATACCCTGATTCCGTTCCTAAGAACTTCATATAATCTTCATACCAGCTGTTAGCAATTGCAGGTCTGTTCGTTACAATCAGCACAGTCTTTGCGCCTGACTTCTTACAGAAATCATATACAGACAGTGTTTTTCCGAATCGTGGTTTTGCGTTCCACAAAAACTCACCATTTTCATGGTCATTTTTATATGCAATCGTCTTATCAACCGCATCTTCCTGTTCCTTACGGAGCTGATACGGTACAACCGTCGATAAACTCTGTAAGATTCCATGATTTGCCCTGAAATCATAGAACTTGATTCTGGATTCCTGACCTGTCACATGGAACCATTCATTATTTTTACCGGATTCCTGCTCAATGCCGGATTTTCTAAGATACGCATGAAAATCCTTATCGGTAAATCGGTCACCGGAACCATCATCAAAAAGAGCATTGCCCTTCCATTCAAGATTCCATTTTACATCTGCTGTATGGGTCTGCTGTTTGATACGTGTTTCAACATCCTGCTCTGTATACCCAATCTTTGTCCATCCGTTATGTCTTGCAATTTCAGGAGTGGTATACGCATAAATCATCGGCGTAACATTTTTCGCCGTGTTAATATCAGGCTTTCGCATTTATTCCATCTCCTTTACATTGGTCTCAATGAAGTTAATTTCTTCATCGGAAAGATTGTACTTTTTATAAAGCTGTTTATCAATATTCGTAATAGACTGCGACCAGTCAATGTCTGAGGATGATGTAAAATCTTGGAGTGGCACATATGACCATTTATCAGGCGTATTTGCTTGTGTTCGTTTCAATACGCCGAACATTGCTCTAGCAAATTTTGTTTTAATATAGCTTACAACTGCATTTGCTTCATCTAATGTATTCAATGTTCCAATACTCAAAAAAGTTTCTGTAGCTCCTGTACCCGGTTCTTCAACAATAGGCGGTGCAATCGTCTCACCAAATGCTCCACTGCCTGTTGCACCTGACATAAATACTTTATATGAAAACAAATTACATACATTATCAACATATTCTTTACGAATATATCTATAAGTACGCTGATTATTTTCCCTTCCAAGAATCTTCAAATATACATGTCCATCATCTGGTTTTTCTTCATAAAATGGCTGTGGCATTTTTGAAAAAACATTTGATTTGAAATCATAATCATGTCCCTTACTCAAACTACCTTTCGCATCAGGATAATCAGTATATACCTGCTCTGTAAAATGATACGAATAACTGGACACAATTATATCAGTCATAGCCTCAAATCCTTTAGTCTTACGAACTTTATGTAAAATGGTGTTCATCATAGGATATGGTGTAAAAATGTCAATCGCACCAAAATCCTTATTTTTATCTCGATATGAAACAGCAATTCCACCCTTAATATCTGTATTAGAAAATACTTTGCTACAATCTTCTTCATACTGTATAATTTTAAAATGCTCATCTTGTAACATTTTCTTATTCCACGCTTTGGGTGTGCTACCCGCATTAAATAAGAATCTTGCAGGATGAATCAGCTCAACCTTATCTGCAACTTCAAATGCAGCATCCATAAACCTATTATATACAGGCGGTGCATATGTATCATTTTCACCTATTGTATTATCCTGATAAGGTGGATTTCCAATAACAAAATCAAATTTCATGACCTTATCCCTCCTTAATACTTTTGTACATTACACTTTTATCTTCTCGCCAATCATAGATTTTACAATCTATTGTCTCCGGCAATACTTCTTCTAATTCTGGCTCGGATTCATCGGCAATTCCCATGATTTCAAACATGGTCATCTGATGCGGTTCATTTTCCGCCTTTGGCTCACATACAGTACCTGTATATGGTACAACGCCCTTGATACCATCCATCTGCCATAGATTCCAGCTGATAATATCTGCAATACGCTTCAATGATGAATCTGTCGGTTCTCCATTCCATCTATCCTGTGTATACTCACAGAATGTTTCAAGAAGATTGATTCTTGCAATCAGCAAATTATCTCCCTGATATTCATATCCATATACACTTTCAAATGCACGATATACCCACTGATTCCATGTCTTACGGGTCTGCGTATTCTCATTGATAATACGCAATTTTCTGTCTAAAATTCCAATTCTATTATGAATCGGGATAATCTCACCAGTTGCAGCATCATAGCGTGATACAAGGTATGGAGCTTCCCCACAAGTGATTTCCAATCGTTTAGAATCTATGTAATCCTTCCACGATTTTCCGTCTGGAAACTCAATCTTGTCTTCTGTCGGAATCCATTCATGGTCTTGCTCTACATTGAATACATTCTCACGACCGAACCATTCTGTATCACAATGATTATTCATTTTATTGCAAATCCATGACGGAGTAAATACTTCTGCTTTCTTTCGTGTACGAAGTGCCTGTTCTTCCATGCTCTTTGATACACGAGGGCGAATATCAACTGAATTACCTGAAAGAATCTTTTTCGTGATAGGCGTTGTAAAATCAACACCATCATACGCATCCGTGGCGAAAATGATATTCTTTTCAGTTGTTCTATCCTTCAAAAGCAAATTCAATGATACGCTTACTGGATGAGATTTCAAATCAATTAAGTCTGACATAAAATCTTTCCTTTCTTATATACTTTACATCTACACAATATATATTTTATATCTATTTTATGGATATATGGATAACTCTCCGAGTTACCCACATACCCACAAAACCTACTGCTGCTGCGGATTACACTCCACCTTATCTATCCATACATTACCAATTGTGATTGTTGATGTATTCATCAGCAGCCAATCTGAAAAACGCAGACAGGCTCAAGCCGTGTGCCTTCGCTTTTGTTGTCAGACGTTCTTTCTCATCCTTGGTCATTGATACAAGTGCTGTTGCTCTTGTATCTCCACCGCTTGATTTCTTCGGTGTCTTCGACGCTGCTGTCACAGCTGCATCATGTTCTTTTTCTGTATCAATCTCAAAACTGTCTAAAAGACTTTTCACATCTTTTTTTCTAGCCATCTCAATCATCTCCTCACTTCTGTATGTTCGTCTAAAAATAAATATTACATATCTATATTATAGATACTAAATATTTATTTTGCAATCAGTTTCTTGCTCTTCTTTGCCTCTCGTTTCTCAACTGGCAGACCTGCAAGCTCACTAATTTTATCACACATCATATTTACAGCCTGTGCTGCTGTAGAATGCCTGTTAATATCGTTAATAGAACAGCTGTAATTTTCAGCCTGTACAATGGCTTCTGACTGCGGAATGGTCAATACAGTATCAATAGTCTCTTTCTGTCTGTATTTCTGCAGCCATTCCATGAAAGATACGGATGCTGTAAATCTGTTGGTACCATTTACAGCGATGACAATCGGACAGTTCGTATTCTCTTTTACAAGTGAGACTGTACGTGTAAATGATTCAAGGTTGCCGCCTGTAGGTCGCACTGGAATCACGACCACATCTTCACACTGTACGGTCTCTACAGTCCTATCGTCCATGATTCTACCAGGTGTATCTATAACAGCCACTTCTGGATTGTCTGCTTTCTTGTCATTGTTCCTGTTCTTGTACTGTCCATCATTTTTTGCCGGGGACAGGCACTGGATGTCTCCCGGCATGCGAAGGATTTTTTGGACGAATGAAAAATGAAATTTTCTATGGTGAAAAATGGGATAAAATTTCAGTAGAAGAATTTATCAGCATTATAAACCAATATATGCAATGGTATAGAGATAAAAG
>NZ_JAJEQN010000061.1:0-14880 GCF_020687335.1 Anthropogastromicrobium aceti | reverse complement strand
CCTCGCCATATAAAATTGCTATTCTGTCTGAATGCAAGCATTCACAGAAAGCAATTTTGCATGGCTCTGAATAGTTAACATTTTTTAAGCCCCGAAGAAGCATTTACCGCTCCAACGAGGCTTTTTGCCTGTTTGTAATCAATCAGACAATGATCTTTGTTATTATCCTATATACAAGAATGTTTTACTCTGCCTCAGAAGATGCTTCCTCTGTGGAAACTTCCTCGGAAGATACCTCCTCGGAAGACACCTCAGAAGATGCCTCCTCAGAAACTTCTTCTGAAGACTCCTCTTCCATCTCGACTAAGGTTACGTTCTCTGAAAGCTTTCCTAACACATAATCAGTGCTTGCTGCAAACATTACATATGGCTCACCATAAACACCAACTGCCTTCTCGTAATCCTCATCAGTAAAGTTTAAAGATTCCTTTGCAATATCTGCTGTCATCTCCCAACCTTCAGTTTCCATAACGGCCTGCAGTACAAGATAGTTTCCTGCATATGTCTTGCACATATCCCTGAAGGAATCCTCATCAAGTCCATTTGCAGATAAGAAAGCATCTATTCCTACACCGTACATAGATGCGATAGAGGTATAATACTGATAACGCTCATTGTAAACTGTATCAACAACCTCTTCCGGTACATCTTTGATCTCGGAATTTTCTACTACATACTGGAACAGTGCGTTATACATGTTCTGCTTGTACAGATTGTCATAGACGCTCTGACGATATGCCTCTGCGCTCTCATAATCTGGCAGATTCTCAGCGATAAAATCATCATCAAACTCTGGTGTTATCTTCTCTTCGATGTAGTTGATTGTGATATTGAAAACAGCATCCTTGCCGCTTAAATCTGTGTTATTAGTGTATGGATCTGGGAATGTAACATTGATATCAAAGTTCTCGCCCGGTGCATGACCGATCAGCTGATCTAAAAATCCATCGATAAAATTTGTTACGCCAATGGTAACAGTTGCACCTTTTCCGTCAGTGCTTCCGCCCTCAAACTCAACACCATCAACAGAACCTACATAATCAATATTTACAGTATCACCATCCTCGATCAGACGATTTTCATCAGTGATCTGGTTTGTCTTTGTATAAGAGCTTAATGTCTTATCAATCTGGCTCTGCACAGCCTCATCAGATGGAATGATTTCATCTGACAGCTCCATATGGGAATAATCAAGCAGCGTTACATAATCAAGTGCCTTCACACCTTCAAAAAATCCCTTTTCGTCATAGCCTTCGCTATAATCAAATGCCTCTGTCTCGGCTTCGCTTGATTCTTCCTCAGCACCAGTCTCATCTTCTGATGCAACCTCTGATACAACCTCAGTTGCCTCTTCTGTGCTTGTCTCCTCTGCAAATGCTGCTGCAGGAGTCATAGCTACTGCCATGCTCATACCGAGTGCTGCTGCTAAAAATCTTCTTCTCATTACCTTCACCTGTCCTGATTCAGTGTCCAGGACTCCCTTTCTTTGAATGACATAAATCCATTCTATCACAAATTTATGCGTTTGAAAACCAATTGAGTAAAATTTCATTCAATTTTCACAGATTTACCATTCTCTGCTATCCCAGATTACCGTGAACGGTCCATCATTTTCGAGTGATACTTTCATCTCCGCTCCAAAAATACCATGCTCGACTTTGCCAAATTCTTTTCGGCATTCCTCTAAAAAATATTCGTATAAGCGCTCTGCCTCTGCTGGGGAACCTGCCTGCGTAAAGCTTGGGCGATTACCTTTTTTGCAGTCGGCATACAGCGTAAACTGTGATACTACAAGCACCTCGCCGCCTACATCCTCGATTGAACGATTTATTTTTCCTTCTTCATCCGAAAAAATGCGCAGCTTATGAAGCTTTTTTACATAGCGTTCCACCATTGACTCATCGTCGCCTTGTCCAACGCCAAGAAGAACAAGATAACCTTTTTTAATTTCTCCTGTTACTTTACCCTCTACTGTCACACTTGCATGATTTACTCTTTGAATTACAAGTTTCATAATCTTTTTTCCTCTGTCTGCTGTTCTTATATATTTTTCTTAAACCACTTTGCGTTGTAGCTTCAAATGTAAAACCCAGAGGAATCCCCTGGGTTTCATTTGTTATTCTCTTATTACTGCTCTCTGAAGAAAACTTCTCCAGTCTCTGCATTCATTCCATCAACGATTGCCAGAGACTCCACGCGAATACCTTTGCCGCGGATTAAATCGCCGCCCTTCTGGAAGCCCTTCTCAATTGCAATGCCAACACCCTCTATTGTAGCACCAGAGCTTTTTACAATATCAATCAGTCCCTCTAATGCACATCCGTTTGCCAAAAAATCATCAATGATCAGCACATGATCTTCTGGGGAAAGGAACTTCTTGGAAACAATCACATCATAAATTCTGCGGTGTGTAAAAGACTGAATCTTTGTGGAATACACATCACCGTCAAGATTAATGCTCTGAGTCTTCTTTGCAAATACAACCGGCACATGAAAATACTGTGCTGCAATACAGGCTATGCCGATGCCACTTGCCTCAATTGTGAGAATCTTATTGATTGGGCAACCCTCATACAGTCTCTTAAATTCTTTTCCCATCTCTGAAAACAGTTCGATATCCATCTGATGATTTAAAAAGCTGTCAACCTTTAATACATTTCCTGGCTTTACAATACCATCTTTGCGAATTCTTTCTTCTAACAGTTTCATAATGTTCCTTACCGCCCTTCTGATTAGTGTTTATTCATGTTTTGTCTATGTATATTTGTATCAAAGGCTACCGGATTCCGGCAGCCTATTATACCATGTTGTGCTTTTAGGGTTTACTTTGTTACCTCATTTACAAGTGTTTCGCCCTTTTCAAATGCAGCTGCATTTTCAAGTGTGATGCGGCTGATTGCCTCAAGCGCCTCTCTCGTAAAGAAGCCCTGATGAGAAGTTACCATGACATTTGGGAATGATAAAAGTCTTGCCATTGTGGAGCTTTGCAGAATTGTGCCTGAAAGATCCTCGTAAACCTTGTCATTTTCTTCCTCATAAACATCAAGTCCAACTGCAAAAAACTTACCCTTTCTGATACCTTCAATCAGCTCCTCTGTATTAACAAGACCGCCTCTTGACGTGTTGACTAAAATTACACCATCCTTCATCTTCGCAATGGACTCACGATTGATTAAGTGATGTGTCTGCTCAGTTAACGGGCAGTGAAGTGAAATCAAATCACTCTGCGCTAACAGTTCATCAAGAGTTACATACTCGATATCATTATTAGGGTTTGGATACATATCATAGCCAAGCACTCTCATGCCAAAACCTCTGCAGATTCGTGCCATCGCCATACCAATTTTTCCAGTACCGATGATTCCGGCTGTCTTCTTATAAAGATCTACACCCATCAGTCCGTTTAAACTGAAATCATTTTCTCTGCACTTGATATAAGCCTTGTGCGTATGACGATTTGCTGTGAGCGCCAATGCCATCGCATGCTCTGCAACAGCCTCTGGTGAATAGCCAGGCACACGTGCAACCTTTATGCCATACTCTGCTGTCTTTTTCAAATCTACATTGTTGTAGCCTGCACAGCGCATTAAAATTAATTTAACGCCCTGACGATGCAGCTGTTCAACTGTCTCTGCCCCAATATTAGCATTAACAAATGCACAGATCGCCTCGTAGCCTGCTGCTAATGCCGCTGTCTCTGGTGACAAATTTGCCTCCAGATAATGAATCGAAAGCTCTGGATACTCTGGCAAAATCGCATCAAAAAACTCTTCATCGTATTTTTTGGTACCATAAAACAAAATGTTCATATGCAATCTCCTTTTCTAATAGATGATTCCCTTGAAAGGGTTCTCAATTTTTTAGAAAACATACACTCAGGCGCTTTGATGTATTATTTTTTCTGAAGTTTGTCTACTATTTTATTCTCCTCCCACATCTTCTGCATCCTGACGTTTTCCTCATGCTGTTCCTCGATGCCAACCTTTGGCAATGCCTGCACCTCTTCATTTAGTGAAAGCATCTTTGCATCCAGCATATTTACAATATCTGAACATGCTTTTAACTCTTCATTGATATGCTGCGGTGCTTTTCCCTCGAATTTATAGCGGATTTTATGCTCAAGTGATGCCCAAAAATCCATCGCAATCGTGCGAATCTGAATTTCCACCTTCACGCTAACCGGTCCAGTTGACAAATATACTGGAACCGATACAACCATATGGTAGCTCTTATAACCATTTGGCTTTGGATTTGCGATATAATTTTTAACGGTCAGCACTTGAATATCTGACTGACTGCTAATGCGGTCCGCAATTCGGTAAATATCAGAAGTAAAGGAACATACGATGCGAATGCCCGCTATATCACTCAGGCAGTTCTGCATGTTGTCCATATTGACTTCCAAGCCATGGCGCTTTAATTTCTTTACAATACTCTCCGAAGACTTGATTCGCGATGTTACATGCTCAATCGGATTGTAATTATGTATCTTGATAAATTCATTATTCAGTATATCGATCTTTGTTGCTATTTCCTTCAGCGCAGATTCGTATGTAAACATAAGTGTTTCCCACTTATCTATGCGGTGTTCGCTGATTTCTTCCATTTACTAAATTTCTCCTAACTTACACTAACTTACTTTTTTTCCTGCAGCCAAAACTTTTGGTGCTTCTCTATCAGTTTACCATATTTTTATTGCTTTTTAAAGTATTTCTTTTCGCGTTTTGTAACATATTACCCGTAGGCTTTCATACCTTTCGACTCTCAAAATATACAAAACGGTCTATTGCATCGAGGATATCGGCAAATTCCTCTCGCGGTGCCAGCGCTACATAACGGCTTAAAAGTTCATTTTCTTCTTTTTTAAAACGACCATAGAAGCAGTCAAACATGTTGTGGCCGCGCATATAAATGCGTATTTCTTCCATATGTGCTTTTACATCCTCTGGTCCTGTCAGATCGTGACCTATTACACTTATAAGCTTTTGTCCGCTTGAAAGTCTCGATAAATATTCCTGCCATTTTTCATAGAAGGTCTGATAAAATGCATTTTCTGACTCGACAACACCTAGCTGCGCCATGATTTTGGGGTTAAAGAAATAATTTTCAAATGAATAATATTTCAGAACAAGCACATTTTGAGGACGCACCTTAGGCAGATGGTCTACGTCGCGCTTTCCTGCCTCCTCGTAATAATTACACAGCTGGCTTATCAGCTTTCGCCTGTCTTTTCCGTCACCGTCTCGTATCATCAGAAACTGATCTTTCAAATAGACCTGGTTCATATATTTTAGATTTGCATACGTTTTGATGTTTGTACAGCTGTTTGTTGTAATAATTGCGATGCGCGACAGATTGCCGTCTTTATCATAGATTTCAGAATAATATCTTTTAAGCAGAATAGGCAATCGGTTTTTATCCTGTTTTCCTTCCACGATAAATACAAAGTTTACATTCATCAGATCGGTTGCCGTATATCCCAAATCATCTAATATTACACTGATATCCGTATTGTCGCGCACAATGGAACGGCCTTGCTTATCAAGTACTACCTGTCGAATTTCGCGGCTGTTAAAGTTTGCAAGAAGATTAGGTGAATGAGTTGTAAACACAACCTGATTTTTTCGTGACAAACGATACAAAATCTCACCAGCCACACGCTGCAGTGTTGGGTGAAGAAAAAGCTCTGGTTCCTCAATCATCAATATACTTGAAAGCTGTTCCTGCATCTCTGTATATGTTTCAAGAAGAGACAAAAGATAGATGCTTCGCATTCCCTCTCCCATCTCACTAAGCGTATGTGTCTGTCTTTGTGTCTTACTGCCGATTTCTGTTGTAACCTGAAGCATCTGTTCAACATTTCTATTCATGGAGTAGACAATCTCATCCTGGCCGCCGTTTTTCTTAAAGTTTTCATTTACACTCTTTGAAAACTCTTCAAGGTTTATCTGGTACAGCTTGTAGTCTAAAAGCTTAGATGCCTCGAATGCATCAAGCTCAATTGGTTTTTTCTGATTGATATAGCCGATGCATGAAAAGCAATGGTCACATGTCTTTGCCTCCTCAAACAGACAACAACCACTTCGCATTTTAGAAATCAGCGCGTCCTCACGAAGAAGCAAAAGATCACTTTGCAGCCGCTCAATATCACGCTCAGGACTGACACTATAGATACGTGGAAGCAGCTTTTCAATATAAGGATTGTTCTTTTTAAAGCCGTCAAAATAGCGCTTTCTGCCATCCTTATTTGCGATAAAGCAAAAAGACAGCTCACCACGCTCATTTATTGATTCACCGTCAGTTTCAAACATTGGTACAAACGATGGCAGTTTCTTTTGAAAATCCTCAAACCAAGAATCAAATTTTCTGTAATGGCTGATTATTCCTCTTCGGCAAAGACGCTTCAAATCATCCTTTGTCAATTCAAGTGTAAGCGCAATCTCAATATTGCCGCCATCCCAGTTGAAATCCTTTTTTGTTATCGCAATATCTCCAAGCGCCACACGCAGTGCATCTATTATCGTGGATTTTCCGGTATTATTTTGTCCAACAAGAATCAGGGCATTTTCCACTGAATCAATTGTGACATCCCGGATTGCACGAAAGCTTTTAATATGTATTCCTGTCAGTCTCATTCGCGCACCTCTGCTTTTCTTGCATAAATACTATTTATAATCATCATATCATATTCATATGCTTTTTTCCACATAAATGTCCGTCTGGCAAAAAGCATTTCCCATTAGATGTTACACCGTGAACTGTAAGCATTAGATCATTACTGTCCATGGTAATCTTTAAAGTGGTTGACATCTTACGTTTAGTTTTGTATAATAAAAACAAAAGTAGTAATTATTATTACATAGAAGGGAATTTTAATTATGATAAAATACAGCCGCCAGCGTGAAGCAATTGTTCAGTATCTCACAGGGCGCACAGATCATCCAAGCGCTGAATCTGTTTATCAGGCACTCCGCCAGACACACCCTAATATCAGTCTTGGAACTGTCTATCGCAATCTAGGCGTTCTTGAGGAAAATGGTCAGCTGATGCGGATTCCGATGGATAACGGATCTGACCGTTTTGACCCAAATGTCGTTCCTCATTATCACTTTTTATGCCGCAAATGTGGCTGCCTGCAGGATGTCCCAATGACAGCACTTGATTCTTTAAATCAGCTCGCTCAGGCACATATTGATGGCATCGTAGAAAGTCATGCCCTGCTATTTAAAGGGGTATGCAAAAGATGTTCAGAGGATACAAAATAGTTTTTTTCTTATTATATTTTTGAAAAAAACTCTTGACAGCTTTGTGGGTTTGTGTTACTATCATATCAGTAACAATTACTATTATCAAACAAGGCACCGACCCCTATCACGGTTCCTGATTGATATGGTAACAAACAATAATAAGCGGTTTTTCCGCTGACATTAACAATAAATATTTTTATTAGAAAAGGAGATTACTATTATGGCTAAATTTGTCTGTCAGGTATGTGGTTATGTTTATGAAGGAGATTCTGCTCCAGAGTTCTGTCCAGTATGTAAGGCACCGGCTTCCAAGTTCTCAAAGCAGGAAGAGACCTTAACTTGGGCTGCTGAGCACGTTGTAGGTGTTGCTAAGGGTGTCAGCGAAGATATTCTGGCTGATTTAAGAGCTAACTTCCAGGGTGAGTGCTCTGAGGTTGGTATGTATCTGGCTATGGCTCGTGTTGCTCACAGAGAAGGCTATCCGGAAATCGGCTTATACTGGGAGAAGGCAGCTTACGAAGAGGCTGAGCATGCAGCTAAGTTTGCTGAGCTTTTAGGCGAGGTTGTTACTGATTCCACAAAGAAGAATCTTCAGATGCGTGTAGAGGCTGAAAACGGTGCTACTGCTGGTAAGATGGATCTTGCAAAGCGTGCTAAGGCTGCTAACCTTGATGCAATCCATGACACTGTTCATGAGATGGCTCGCGATGAGGCTCGTCACGGCAAGGCATTTGCAGGTCTGTTAAAGAGATATTTTGGTGAGTAACGTTAATCATTGTCACTTCAAAAAGAGGTAATGACATGGAAAATTATACCATTTGCAATTGTAAAAATGTAACGTACTTTGATGTCGCAGAAGCGCTGCACAATTGTCCTACTTTCAGCGATGTAGAAAAGACGTTTGATGAAGTACAAAAAATCACCCACTGCTCTACTGGATGCGGTGGATGTCACGGAAAGATCTTAGACGCTATTTCCGAGATCATGGATAAATAAAAAAAAGAAGATCATCCAAAAACGGGTGATCTTCTTTTTTCTTGTCATTTACCAGTTGTTTTTTTATAATTATCTGTTATACTATTACTAGATTATGTAGTTTTCAAAACCAGATAATACTTTTTCCAAAAACAATGGAGGTTATGATATATGATTACCAGAATTATTTCCGACTCTTCTTGCGAACTTTTTGACAGCGCAGATGGTCAGTTTCGTACAGCACCTTTGACTATCTCTACAGATGAGCGCTCTTTTTTAGATGACGCCAATCTAAATACACGTGAGATGCTTGACTATCTTTCTGCTCACAAAGGACGCTCCTACACGGCATGCCCAAGTATTGAAAGCTGGTTAAGCTGCTTTGAAGGAGCTGATGTGATTTACGTTGCAGTAATGACTAGCGCACTTTCCGGAACGCTCAACTCTGCATTATCCGCAAAGTCTATCTATGAGCAGCAGCATCCTGAAGTAAAAATCCATATCTTTGACACACTGACTACCGGACCTGAACTATGGCTCTTTATTGAAAAGCTTGAGGAACTTGTCGCTTGTGGTACATCATACGATGAAGTCATTCGTATTGCTGATGAATATATTCACACAACGCGTCTGTTCTTTGCATTAAAGTCTCTTCATAATCTAGCAGCCAACGGCCGTATTAATAAAGCAGTTGCTTCTGCCATCGGCATCTTAGGCATTTCGATTCTTAGCACAGCAAGCGAAGAAGGACGCATTCATCCGATTGGCAAATGCCGCAGTTCCAAAAAGCTTGTTGCTTCTATCATGGAACAGTTTGAAAATGCCGGTTATCATGGCGGCAAGGTACGCATCAGCCATATCGAAAATGCAGCGCTTGCCGAAAGCATTCAGGCAGAAATCTATAAAAAATATCCGCAGGCAGATGTCCAGTTTAGACACTGCCGCGGACTTTGCAGCTACTATGCTGAAAAAGGCGGTATTTTGATTGGATGCGAGTGTTAATTACGCATTTGCTTTTGACGCAAGCTCCTGAACGATTTCTCTAACCCGCTTGTGATCACATTCCTGCACGATATGTGCATACTTTTCATATAATGGACAGCGCTCATTGTACAGATCTTTGAGTGTCTGTCCATTTTTCAATGCAACACCACGCGCCGTCAGATCGCCAAGACGATCCTCAATTTCTTTATAAGAAAGCTTTAAGTAGACAACACAGCCGATCTTGCGCAGATGCTCCATTGCCTTTTCACCATAGATTACACTTCCTCCAGTTGCAATAACTGCCTGTTCACAGTCTAACCCTGCATTGATATCTTCCTCAATTTTCAGAAAGCCATCTACTCCATGCTCGGTAATCAGTTCATGAAGCAGCTTTTTTGTCTGCTCCTGAATAACAAGATCTGAATCCAGAAAGCGATAGCCAAGTCTCTTTGCCAGCACAACCCCAACTGTGCTCTTTCCTGCTCCCGGCATTCCAATCAGTACAATGTTTTTCTTTCCCTGCATCGTCTCCATATTTTTGCCCTCTCGTGTTTTAATGGTGTTACTGTTTTGATATTTCTGAATAGTTATCCGCTTTTTATTATATCAAAAGCAAACACATACTTCCATATTTTTTATCTTATATGCTTGCTTTTGTATATATTTCTGGTAAAATTATAATTAACAGCACAAATGCAGGAGGTTTTTACGTATTCTTATGAGTAAGGGACAAATTTTTCACAGCACATTTTCAGAATACACAGATCCATACACTGGCACTGTTGTAAAACGCCTGACGGATCCGTCTATACTTAGTCACCACATGTATTTTTATAACCGCATGACTACATCTGACGGACAATACCTTTTAATCTGCCAGAAGCGTGACGAGGGCCGTCAGCTTTATACACTCAATCTCCATAACGGTGAGATTCGCCAGATAACAGAGGGAGATGGTGTCGGTCAGGACAGCGCCATGTTTTCACATGACGACAAAACCATCTTTTATCAGCAAAACAACCGCTTTTGCACGATGGATGCACAGACGCTTGAAACGCACTGCTTTTACGAAACACCAGAAGGCTGGAGCGGTTCTGCACCTGGCATGAGCAGTGACAATCGTTTTATGTCAATCGTAGAGACAAAACAGGATACACTGCCGCCGCGTGATGGAAGCGCCGGATGGAACTTTTTTGCGCTTACTTGCGAGGCTAAGCCACTATGCCGCATTGTCTACATTGATGTAGAAACAGGAAAGAGCCACGTAGTACTTGAGGATCACTGCTGGTTTGGTCATACACAGATTCGTCCAAATGACCCGGATACGATTTTATTTTGTCATGAAGGACCTTATGATCTGATTGATGCCAGACTATGGCTGATACAAAGCGATGGCAGCCGTTATCGCTGCTGCCGCAAGCAACCATCTGATCTGATTTTGACACATGAATTTTGGCTTCCTGATGGTTCTAAATTTGCTTACGTTTACCGTGAAACAACTGGCGACAAGATTGAAAACATCCGCCTTATGGATCCTGAAACATTAAAAGAAGAAATTCTAATGCCATGTTCTCCGTTTGCACATTTTATCTGTGATAAGAAAAATGAGTACATGGTTGGTGACTCTCAAGGAAGCGATGTTCCAATTCACCTTTTGACAGAGGAAATGCTGAAAGAAAAAGCCAATACCATAAGCAATGATTTTATCTATCTGATTGATGTCAAAAAACGCATAGAAAAGAAGCTTTGTTATCATGGCACATCTTGGCTGGCTAAGCATGGAAATCCACAGGATTCACATCCACATCCGTGCTTTTCTGAGGATAACAAGAGTATTATTTTTGTATCTGACCGTGAAGGGCTGCCCTGCATTTATCAGGTAATGCTTAATAATTAGTGCTGGCGTTTATCTATTTATTTTTACACTTTATTTTTGGAGGGAATAATTATGGACATGAGAAAATGGTTCAAGGAAGCACAGTATGGAATGATGGTTCACTGGGGTCTGTACTCACTTCTTGCAGGTGAGTATAAGGATCGCTACAGTGGTGTTTACGCTGAATGGATTCAGGCAAATCTGGCAATCCCGAATGCAGAGTATGGAAAACTGGCAAAAGCATTTAATCCAGTATTTTTCGACGCTGAGGAATGGGTTAAGCTTGCAAAGGACTGCGGCATGAAATATTTTGTTGTCACCAGCAAGCACCATGATGGTTTTGCTATGTTCCACTCAAAGGTTGACAAATACAATGTTGTTGACGCAACTCCATTTGGACGTGATGTTATCGGCGAGATTGCAGAAGCTTGCTACAAGCATGGCTTAAAGATGGGTCTTTACTACTCTCAGGATCTTGACTGGCATCATCCAGACGGCGGCGGATATCTGTCAAACCACATTCCAAGCCAGGGTGTTACATGGGACAATAGCTGGGACTTCCCGGATGCTGCAAGCAAAAACTTTGACCGCTGCTTTAATGAAAAGATTTATCCGCAGGTTGAAGAGATTCTTCGTAACTACGGTGAACTTTGCCTGATCTGGTTTGATATGCCAATGACCTTAAAAGAACATCAAAGCCGCGCACTGTTCGATGCTATCAAGAAGTATCAGCCTGACTGCCTGATCAACTCCCGTCTTGGAAACGGTGTTTACGATTATGTATCACTTGGCGACAACGAGATTCCAGATTCTATGCCTGAAAACACTGAGTTTGACCCAGCTTTGATGAACGGCATTCGCGGCTTCAAGCCATCTCCATACGGACTGTATGAGACTGCTGCTACCATCAACCGCACATGGGGCTTCTCTGCTCACGATCAGAACTGGAAGAGCCCAGAAATCATCGCTGCAAACCGCAAGAAATTAAACGGTATGGGTATCAACTATCTGCTTAACGTTGGACCAGACGGACTTGGCCGCATCCCGCTTGCCAGCCAGAAGGTTTTACGTGAAGCTGCAAAGCTGTAACTACTGGGACAGGGACATTGGCCTTTATCCATTTTTCCACAGAAAACCTCGTCCGACATAGTCGGGCGGGGTTTTTCAAATTAACATACATCAACACGCATATCAAGAAGTTTCCATCGCGACAGTGGCACTGGCTCTTTCTCAATACTTATTAAACCACCGGGACACTAATTAAGCCACCACCCAATTAAATGGCCACCGTTCCTGTCACCGTGGTTGTATTATTTAGAAATGTTCTTGAGTTCTTTTTCTACGATTTCTTTCCATTCGTCCAGTGTATGGCTTCCTGAATAGGTTTCTCCTACAATATTTCCTTCTTTGTCAACAAAGAATGTTTCCGGGAAAGCAGAGACACCATTTAAACGTCCATTCATCATTGTTGAATCAGGGACCAGGAACGGATAGGATGCTTTTGTCTTCTCCTGAAGGACACCGGCTTTTTTCACTGTATCCTCATTCTGTTTGGCATCATCACCCACTGTATCAAGAACGACACCGACAACTCCAACACTTTTTTCCTTCATCTCTTCATAGAGTTTTTCCAGCTCCGGAATCTCATTTACACATGGAGAACACCAGGTAGTAAAAACATTCACAAGTGTAAGATCATAATCGCTGAATACTTTTTCTGTATAATCTTTTCCATCAACGCCTTTTGTCTTAAACTTGCCTACAGTTGTAGAATCGCCTTCATTGCTTGTCTCCTGTAGCTGGTCAAATGCAAAATGATGCTGGAATGGTGTCATCTCTGTGAGTGTCACATCAATTTCTTCCACTTCTTTTTTCAGGGATTTATCTGCATCTTTATTAGTGCTCAGATAATATTTATACTTTCCATCACTGCTACTTCCGATTTCTTTGTGTTCTGTGCAGCCTGTGATCTTATCCAGTTCTTTCTCAGAATCTTCGTCATAGATTCCAATCGCTCCAATTTTTGCAAGACTATTGTACCAGTCATCATATGCTGTTCCCATCTTGTCAACCTCTGCCTCTTTCTGCTCCTCGGTCATTTCGCTCCAGCTTATATATGCATATTTAATTGCATCTGCATTGTCATTCCATATTTCATTTGTGATCATCGCAATGGTCTGCGCTTTTATCTGTTTAAGCAGTTCCTCCGGAAGTTTCATGTTAAGTCCAATGAATGGATACTCATAAGAATCCTGTGCCTGCACAGTTGTCTCGGACGGTTTAAAAGTACCCTGTATAAAATCAGACGGGATTGCATCTCCATCTGCAGCAATTGCATCTCTATCAACCACCATTCCCGCCTGGTCTGCCATTGCTTCTGTACTTTCTGCTGCCATTACGGATACGCTTCCAAGTGTAGATACTCCTACTATTGCAGATGCCATAAGTGCTGTGATTTTCTGTGTTCTGAATTTCATGATTTATATTCTCCCTTCGTAGTCCTTTTGTTTACTATGGTCGCAATTATAACACCATGTCTATAAAATTTGTGTTAAGAAAACACGGGGTTGCCACAGGGACAGGGACGTTGGCCTTTTTATTGTCCCTGGTGGCTTTTTTCCTCTCTTCGTTCCTTAACTTTGATTAATCGCTGCGTTTATTGCACCTCTAGAAATTCCTGTAAGCCTACTCAATTGGCGAACTGAAATACCAGAATCCTTTAATTCTTTTAAGTACTGATTTCTTTTAAGGAGTCCCAGACGTTGAAAATCCGCTGGTGATTTACAGTCAGTTTTCTTCTGAATGATTTCCATTGCATCTTCATCGGATATTCCATATATACCAAAAGATTGAAGTTCCATGCACATTTTATCAGATAACGTATGCAAATAAGTCATACACTCCTCATAGTTTTGAAAAAGGTCAGAAATTCTTTTAATATCTATAAACGAATCGTCCTGATTGGCATAATCATGATAACTGCTCCAAGGATAGGCTCCTGGTACTTTTTCTATTCCTGCGTTCAAAGGATTCTGGTGGATGTACCGAAATACTATTTTCAAATATTCCATGTCTTCTACTGGCTCGCTTTTATACCGTTCTTGAAATAAATGTCCTATACGTCGATATCTTTTGTTGTACCACCTAACAAATTTAATCTCAATTCGTTTCATAATCTCATCTAAGCTAACAGTTGTATACTCTAGTAGCAAATGAACATGATTATCCATTAAGCAATACGCATATAGATTAAAACTACACTTTTTTTCATCCTTATAATATCTCAAAATATCAATAAACTGCTGATAATCATACTCATCTTCAAAAATTATTTGCTGATTAACTCCGCGCAAAATAACATGATTAATGCATAGGTTACTCTTTTTTCTTGCTTTTCTTGGCATAGGCTGCTCCTTCTCAAAAATTATTTTTTTGTAATATTTTCTTCCTTCTATCTATAATTTCAAAATAGTAAGGACGCATCCTATGTACCTTTCGTTTATATATCAGTATGTATCATATTGATTCCTTTTTGTTATAAGCATACCACACAGTCTCAGCAGTGTCAATACCATCTTAGGCTCCCTCTCACTGTTACTTCGTCTTCATATTTTGTAAAATTTTCTCGTTTTGTGGACACAGATGCCTATTGAGCCACCGGGACACTAATTAAACCACCGTACCCAATTAAATAGCCACCGTTCCTGTCACCGTGGTTGCCTGAGTGCCATTGCACCATAATTCTTATCATTTGCAAGACAATCTGTTACTATTTTTAATCTCTCATCAAGTGTAGTG
>NZ_JAJEQN010000060.1:0-15384 GCF_020687335.1 Anthropogastromicrobium aceti | reverse complement strand
TCGCCATATAAAATTGCTATTCTGTCTGAATGCAAGCATTCACAGAAAGCAATTTTGCATGGCTCTGAATAGTTACATATAAGGAGAAATTTATGGGAATCCCTGTTGAACGCTACAGTAAAATTACTGATAAAAATAACCGTGAAATTTGTCTGCTGCGTGCTTTTCCATGCGCTTGGGGAAAATGCACATTTTGTGATTACATCGAAGACAATGGACATGATGAAGCAGCGATGATTTCATTAAATAAAAGCATTTTAGATCAAGTCACCGGCGAATTTGGTGTTTTAGAGGTCATCAATTCAGGAAGCTGCTTTGAACTTCCAAAGCAGACACTTGATGATATTGAAAATGTAATAAAAACAAAAAACATCCATAAGCTCTTTTTTGAATCGCACTGGATGTATAGAAAACACCTCGCTGCAATGCGAAGCCGCATGCAGGTGCCGATCATTTTTAAGATTGGCGTAGAGACATTTGACAGCGATTTTCGTGAGCATGTTCTTAATAAGCATGCCGACTTTCAGTCACCTGAAGAGGTAGCAGAATATTTTGACTCTCCATGTCTGATGGTCGGCATAAAGGGGCAGACAAAGGAAATGATCGCGCACGACATTGACTGCCTAAAGCGCTATTTTAAGCTTGGAACAGTAAATGTATACAACAATAATACTACACCAATCAAACGTGATGAAGAGCTTGTTCGCTGGTTTATGAAGGAATATAACTGGCTGCTTGACGATCCTTCTGTTGAAGTATTATACGATATCACTGATTTCGGTGTTGGGTGAGTTCCCACATTGCTAGTCCGGCTGCGACTGCTACATTAAGAGAATCGACTCCGTTCATCATTGGAATTTTAGCTACATAATCAGCTGCATTGATTGTGGACTCTGCAAGTCCCTGTCCTTCGTTTCCCATGATAATCGCGAGTCGATCTTTTTGTTTTAAAACTGGATCATCAATTCGAATATTATCTGAACGAAGTGCCATTGCAACTGTCTGAAAGCCTTCCTCCTTCAGCCATTCAATGCCCTCTTCCTTCCATCTTGCCTCGCTGCTTCCAATATAAGCCCATGGAACAAGAAGTGCATTTCCTACACTTACACGCATTGCACGGCGATAAAACGGATCTACACAGGCTGGTGACAATAATACTGCGTCTATGCCAAATGCTGCTGCACTTCTAAAGATTGCACCGATGTTTGTTGGATTTTCTACATCCTCAAGCACAACAATACGCTTTGCATTTTCAAGCACTTTTTTATAATCAAAATTTTCTTTTCTTCGCATCGCGCATGAAATTCCACCTGTCAATACATAGCCAAATTCTCTTTTGGCATCCTCTGGATCTACTATGTAAATAGGTGTCTCTCCCACACGATCTAAAATCTCATCTTTTTCCATTTTTTCAGTACATACAACGCTTAGCGGCTCATAGCCTTTGCGAAGAGCAATATCAATGACATTTTTGCTTTCTGCAATAAAAATGCCTGGCTCTGGCTCATAATAACGAAGAAGATGCACTTCTTTATTTCCGACATACCATTCTAATTCTGGAAGCTGTGCTGATGAAGCCTTGATTATATTTTTTTTATTTCTCATATACATACCTCTGCTTGCTGCTATTTATTCTTTATCTAATAATAGCAGATCTTCCTCTCTCACGTAAAGTACTTTTGGAACACCCATAGAAGGATTCCAGTCACTTTTACTGATCTTCCACTGCAGCCACTCACAGTTCTCATCTTTTCGAAATGAAATATTCCACTCAAACGGATCCTCTAATATCCTGTATTCGCCAACTGTCAATTCAGTTATATGACCTGCTTTTGGCTTTTTTTGCATCATATAATGAGCCCTGATTCCAACAGTACGCGCCGCAAATGCTTCCTTTGATACATTAAACGCCACACCCCATTCTGCTGCCCAAAGTTTGCCAGACGATGTGTCCTTCATCTGTGTTTCTGTCGGCTCTAAATCCTTTACCAGTTCCACGCTGCAAATATTTTTACAGCCTGACAAGAGAGCTGCTGTTTTTGTCTTTGGATTCTTAAAAAATTCTTTTACCGGCTCAATCACTTCCATCTTTCCCTGATTGATACAGCTTACAGTATCGCAAAGGCGATACACTTCATCTCTGCTGTGCGATACAAACAAGGCTGGCTTTTGAATATCTTTTAACAAATCCATCATCTGCTGCTCCATCTTCCACTTAAGATAGCTGTCTAATGCGGCAAATGGTTCATCTAAAAGAAGAAGCTCTGGTTCTGCCGCTAACATACGCGCCATCGCGACGCGCTGCTTTTGACCTCCTGAGAGTTGATCTGGCATGTGTTTTTCAAGACCTGTCAGATGAAAACTTGTTATGTATTCCTGCACCTTTTTTTGATCTGGCTTTCTGCCCATTCCTGCCTGTATATTCTGTACCACATTCATGTTAGGAAATAATGCATAGTCCTGAAACATATATCCAACTTTTCTTTTTTGAGGCGGCAAATTTATCTTTTTTTTCGAATCAAACAGCACTCTGTCATTTAAAACAATTCTTCCTTCATCTGGACGCTCAATACCTGCAATGCATTTTAATGTCATACTTTTTCCGCATCCAGATGCACCCAGAATTGCAAATACGCCGCCATCCATGCAAAAGTCCACATCCAGCAAAAAATTTCCCAGTTTCTTTTTTATCGTTACCTGCAACATATCTGTCTTTTGCCCCTATCATTACCATTGTTTTTTCTGTTTGTTTTTTCCTGATCCTAAAAGATTCATTAACAGCACAACGACAAATGCAATCACCATGATCACCATTACCCAAAAACCAGCTGTCTTGTAATCTCCATTTTGAATTACCATCGCAATTTTCTGGGAAATCGTTCCTGTCTTTTTCGGAATGTTTCCTGCAAGCATAGATGTAGCTCCATACTCTCCCATGGCTCTTGCAAATGTCAAAATCGTTCCAGAAAGTATTCCTGGACGCGCCGATGGAATCACAACCTTCCAGAAAATTTTTATTTCCGACATGCCAAGTGTTCTGGCTGCATAGATTAAATTTGCATCTACCTGCTCAAATGCTGCTCTGGCATTTCTATACATAAGAGGAAAAGCAATCACAGTTGCTGCAAGCACGCAGCCAAGCCAAGTCTGTACGACCTTAATTCCACAGCCTTCATAAAGCGCAGCGCCAAATGGACGGCGCAGACTAAAAATCAGTAAAAGAAAAAAACCGGCTACCGTTGGCGGCAGTACCATTGGCAGTGTAAGAATACCATCCAATACTGCTTTTGTTTTAGGTCCTGCTTTTATTACCTGTCTTGCTGCAAAGATCCCACCAAAAAAAGAAAGAATGGTTGCCACCACTCCAGTCTTTAATGAGATCAGCAAAGGACTCCAATCAAGCCCTCTCATAAATTCCATCAATTCTTCCATTGTGCCACCATTATTTCCATCAATTTAGTAAGAGTATCACGTCCACAGAAGCAATGCACCAAATGGACGTGGAAACTTACTTTTAACCTTCTACATCAGTATCGAAATAATACTTCTGGAAAATTTCTTTTGCATCATCTGTAATTAAGAAATCGACAAATTCCTTTGCTGTCGCAGCTTCTGCCTCGTCTGCCTCTGAATTTTGAATTTGTGCTACCGGATAAATAACATCTCCTGTCAGATCATAAGGAATCTTCTCTAAAATCTCAAGACGATCTTCTAATCCATATGTATCGGAATAATAAACAGTTCCTACCTCATTTGATCCCTCTGCCACTGCTGACGTAACAACACCTACATTTGCACATTCATTGATTTCCACACCGCCAAGTGCTTCTGAAATGTCTGTTGTTGAAATCTTTGATACATCATCTGCCTTTTCTAACATTCCTGCATTTACCATTGCCTGACGTGTGTATTTTCCTACAGGCACTGAACCATCTGCAAGTGCAATGCTGCCAGCATTTTTAATATCCATAAGACCTGTTACCTTGGTGTTGCTTCCCTTATATGTTACTACACAAACCTGGTTGTTTACAACGTTGTGACGTGTTCCCTCTACGACAAGACCATCTGTCTCATCAAGCTGATTCATCTGCTTAACTGCTGCTGAAAAAAATACGTCACAGTCTGCGCCTTCTTCAATCTGAACCATCAAAGTTCCTGAGCTGTCATAGCTTCCCTGTACATTTACATTTTCGTGTGTTTTCTGAAACTCTGCGATCAGTTCCTCCATTACCTGATTCAGACTCTTAGCTGCAAATACAGTGATTGTAACTTCTTCTTTTTTGTCTGATGCCTTATAACCACATCCTGCAAGCAGTGATGCTGCCAAAGCCGTTACCATTAACATCCCTACTTTTCTCATTTGTTTTTTCTCCGTAATCCTGCTTTTTCTGCTCTAATTTGTATAAGCTGTGCCGCAATACTGATAGCTATCTCTGCCGGTGTCTCACTTGCAATGTCTATTCCGATTGGTGCATGTACACGGTCAAGTTCTTCATTGGTGAAGCCCTCCGCCAGTAGTTTTTCTCTGACGTACTGAGTCTTTCGTTTGCTTCCCACTACGCCTATATAAGAAGCAGGTGTGCGCAGCGCAAACCGCTCAACATCTGCATCACAGCTATGTCCTCTTGTAACAACTACAAGATAATCTTCCTTTTTTACTTCCAAAATATCAGAAAGCAAAGTAAAATCAACAGTTTTTGTCTCCTGTACGCCTGGGAATAAATTAGGGGCTGTGTACTCCTCTCTGTCATCCATTACCATGCACCAAAATCCCAAATGACTGAGTACTGGGACAAGCTCCTGCGCAAGATGGCCGCCTCCGAAAATATAAACCTTTCCATCAAAGTTAAATTCCTCGGCATAGATTTTCTGAACTTCATTATTTCCGTCAGTTCTATCCTTCTCGTATTCTTCAAGTATTCGGCAATGACCTCGTCCTTCCTCAAGATGAGACTCTATTTTTGGATATCCTTTTGAAAATGGAAGTAGCAGCCAATATGGCTTTTTCTCTTCTTCTATCTTTAATGCTTCCTTTAAAAAAGATGCAATCTTTGTATCATTGCTTCTCACGCTGTAAAATAAAACCTTTACTTTACCTCCGCAGACCATTCCAAGGCCGCCATTTTCTCCTGTTCCCAAGTCAAAATCCTCGACAAAATGAGCATCCTTTCCAGCAAGCGTCATTGCTTTTTTTACGGCCTGATATTCCAGATTTCCGCCGCCGATTGTTCCATAAATTCTGCCTGTCTGATCTGCCGCCATATAGGCTCCAGTCGTGCGCGGAATTGAACCATTTCCTTCCACAATAGTGACCAGAACGGTATCACAATTTTGATTCCAGCGATCTAATAACAATTGATAAAGTGTTTTCATGTATAACGTTTCCTCCAATTGTTTTTTGCATCTTTTGTAACTATTCAGAACCCCATTCGCAAAATCGCATCTTCGATGCTTCTATTTTGCTCATGTGGTTATCTCGCCATATAAAATTGCTATTCTGTCTGAATGCAAGCATTCACAGAAAGCAATTTTGCATGGCTCTGAATAGTTACATTTTTTCAAGAATGTCGCCTTTTTTGATTTTTCCACCCTGAATTACAACGGCAAATACGCCCTCTCGCGGCATAATACACTCGCCCATTCTCTTATAAATTTCACAGTGGCTGTGACATTCTTTTCCAATCTGAGTCATCTCTAAAATAACATCACCGCATTGAAATCGTGTTCCCACTGGAAGATTTCGAAAATCATAGCCTTCTACGATCAGGTTTTCGCCAAAAGCACCAAGCCCAATCTGCGCTCCTTTTTTTCTAAACTCCTCTATTTTTTCATATGACAGCAGGCTCACCTGTCTGTGCCAGTGACCTGCATGTGCATCTTTCTCAATTCCCCAGTCCTTCACAAAAACTGCTTCTTCAATTTCCTGTTTTGCCGTACCACGCTTTTCGCTGATACAGATTCCTTTAATAACTCCCACTTTTGTTGTTCCTTTCCTGCTTTGCTGCATTCTTTTGACTTTGTCGGGTGCTACCCACCAATTTTGACCATCTCGTTGATTTCAGTCATCTCCTCTGGATGCTCAAAGCAATGAGCTGCCGGCTTTTTGTAAATGGCATCTCTCATTGCAGTTGTTAGTTTCTCATTTAGCGCTTTCTGTATATCTTTTTCGTTTTGCAAAGCCTCGCCTCCACGCAGAATCTGGCGCAGATCAATTCCTTTATCATAGCAAAGACACAGCTTTAAATACCCCTGTGCCGTCAATCTAACTCTGTTGCAGCTTTCACAAAACTTTCCATGAATTGCACTTATAAAGCCAACTGGAATTGTTAACTTAGAAAACTTATAATACACTGCCGGGCCGCTTCCTATTGGGACTTCTTTTGTATGTAATGTCTGAACCATGTGTGATATCTGTTCTGATACCTGTTTTTTTTGATTTGCTTGATACATGATCATTTCTGACTTTCCAAACTCATCTTCAAGACATGCTCTCAGTTCATCATTACTTCTTCCTACATACTGTTTTCCATAGCCAACCGGCATCATCTCAATAAAACGAAGCGGTATTTTTTCCTGCTGTGCATACAAAACAAGAGAAATAGGATTTAGCTCTTTTCGATTGACTGCATTGATTTTCACAGGCAGCCCCATTTCTTTTGCCGCCTGTATCCCATCAAGTACTTCTTTTAAATTTTGCCTTCCTGCAAGTGATGCAAATTCTTCAAAATCAAGGGTATCCAGACTCACATTTAATCCGTCTAGTCCCGCTTCCTTTAATGAAGCAGCATAAGTTCTAAGTAAAACTCCATTCGTGGTCATTGTGATCGTTTCTACGCCTGGAATTGCCCTAATCCCTCGAATGAGATCTGCACAGCCTTTTCGCACTAACGGCTCACCACCTGTAATTCTGACATGTGTAATGCCAAGACTGACACCAGCCTTTACAATCTCCCAGATTTCCTCAAATGTAAGAATATTTTTCATTCCTACATCTGTAACTTCGTCTGGCATGCAATACTTACAGCGCAGGTTACATCGATCTGTGATTGAAATACGCAAGTAAGTAATATTTCTTCCATATTGATCCAGCATGCTGCTTACCAGCCTTTTCCAAAACCGCAATTAGGATAAGTACAAACTGGACAGTTTAAGCATAGTCCGCCCTCTCCAAGTAATGCCAGTTCCTCTGCCGTGATAAAATCATCCGCTAACAAGCGCGGCAGTGCCAGATCAAAAATCGTTCTTTTTGCATACATAACACAACCCGGCAGTCCCACAATCGGAATCGTTTTATCCTTATATTCATAATAAGATACTAAAAACATTGCTCCCGGAAGAACTGGTGCACCGTAAGAAACAATTCTTGCCCCGGTATTTTTGATGGCAAGCGGTGTTTTGTCATCTGGATCTACGCTCATGCCGCCTGTGCATAAAACAATCTCAGCTCCCTGTTCTATAGCACTAAGACAGCCTTTAGTAATTGCCTCATGGTCATCATCATAAATCTCATGGAAGATCACCTCACTGCCATATTCCTTTAATTTTTCTACTAGAACTGGCGTAAACTTATCTTGAATGCGTCCGTGATAAACTTCACTTCCTGTTGTTAAAATCGCAGCTTTTTTTGGCTGCAGCGGCTTTATTTCCAAAATAGACCCGTCATTACAAATCTCTTTTGCGCGCTCCATTTTTTCTTTTTCAATCACAAGCGGAATGATTCTCGTCCCAGCTAACTTATCACCTTTCTTTACAAAGGTGTTGCCGTGACGTGTCGCAATCATCATTTCTCCCAGACTATTGACTTTCCTTAGCTTCTCGCGATCAACCTTAAAAAGACCGTCACAATCCGCAATAAGCTCTATTTTTCCTTCCTTTACATCAGATGGATGCATATGCTCGTTTTGGCACATCTCATAAAGAATTTTCGCTGCCTCATTTTCGTGCAGCATATGCTCGTCTTTTTCCCAAATATATATGTGTTCCTTTCCAACACTTAAAAGAACCGGAATATCCTCCTTTGTGATTATGTGACCCTTTCGAAATACCGCATCTTTTGTCACACCTGGAATAATCTGCGTGATATCATGGCACAAGACCTGTCCCACAGCTTCTTCTGTTTTCATTAGTTTCATAATATTTTCCTTACTTTCTTTGTTTACTCTAATGTTTCGCAGATAACTTCTAAAACGCTTCCTGCGATGCATCTTGCCTTATCTGAAATCGTAAAGCAATTTGCCAATTCTTCTTTTCTTGGGTCGATATCAGCAATCTTAAAGCCTTTTGTGACTGGATAATTGTCTCGAATAAGTCCACGAAGAAGACCGTCAATAGTTGCTGTCACCTCTGTTTTTTTTATATCTGCGACGCTTTCGTTTTCTTTGTCTGATGCTTCAATTACAGCTATCACCTGACCTTTTTCTACGATATCTCCAATTTTACTCTTGTTTTTTAATATGCCGTCTGCCGGTGCATGAATGACACGCTCAGCTCCGTAACCGCCGATTATGCCCGGTATTCCAGTATTTGGATATGCACTTCCTTCACGAATCACCCGGCCCAAATTGTGACCGCGCTTTGTCTCAATTACAACATCCACATCGACACCTGCAGTAAAGCCAGGACCAAGTGCAATAGTAAGTGGTGCCATATTTTTATTAGTTCCGAGATTACGCTTTGCAAGAATCGCATCTACTACAACCTTTGGCTGCATTGAAGCAATGCTTTCTCCCGTTGGATCAACCATTACTGGTACTTTGCCGTTTTTCCATGCATCAATCATCTGTTTTTCATCTTCTACACGAACTGCCTCCACACCTTCCACACAGGCACTTTTGCTATAAACAGCCTCGCTTAATGCGACTTGTCTCCTAATGGCAGCCGGATGATCCGTTTCCAGCACCAATAAACGAAATCCACTCTTTTTTAATCTATGAATCGTTCCCGTTGCCAGATCACCAGCACCGCGCACTATAATTAGATCACTTTTTTTCATCGGAAGTTTCCTTTCACTTTTTATAAGTCTAAAATATACTCTGCCTCCCAGTGATGCCCAGCTGCCTGTAACGCTTCTAACACTTTTTCTCTTTCTTTTGGGTCAGCTTTCCAGCAAAGACCACATCCTGCGGTGATTTCCCGTGGAATCGGAATCAGTCGCCCCGGCAATTTTTGCTCTATGCCAAATTTATCAGCTGCCATTGCCTGCGTAGTACTTTCAAATGTTAAAATCCAGGTTTTCTTTTTTATTCTCATATCAGATTGACTCTCCCATTACTCAAGCAGCTGCGACAACTTTTTAATAGCTTTTGCTGTTCTGTCAATTTCTTCCTCTGTATTTTTATGAGACACAGATATTCTAACTGCTCCCTGCATTTTTGTGCCCAATGTCTCGTGCATGAGCGGTGCACAATGAGCACCTGAACGAACAGCAATTTCTTCCTCTTCAAAAAGCCAGTCTGCAACATAAGCAGAATCTTCATCCCCCATGTTAAATGAAAGGATTCCCACTCTCTGGCTGCTGTCAGGATTTCCATACAGATGAATATTTTGCAGATCACGAATCTGATCCTCTAATCGTTTTATAAGTGATCTTTCTTTTTTTATAATAGCTTCTGTGCCAATCTCACTTAAATAGTTCAGTGCACCGCCAAGGCCAGCGATTCCATGTACATTCAAGGTGCCGGCTTCAAGATGTTCTGGCATTGCCTTTGGATGATCATGGTCAAAGCTGTGAATACCGCTTCCTCCGACCTTTAATGGATTGATTTTTACTCCTTGACGCACATAAAGTCCGCCTGTTCCCTGCGGTCCCATCAGACCCTTATGTCCTGTAAAGCAAAGGACATCGATCCCCATTTTCTGCACATCAATCGGCAAAATTCCTGCTGTCTGAGAAGCATCTACAATAAGAAGGATATCTTTATGTGATATTTCTTTTTTTATGCATTCCAAATCCGTGATGTTTCCTGTAAGATTCGATGCATGTGTCACAATAACTGCTTTTGTATTTTCTTTTATCAGTGCTGGAAGTTTGTCATAGTCTAATATTCCCTGTTCATCTGCAGATAAAAAGCTTACTTCTACTCCCTGCTTTTGCAGACGGTAAAGCGGACGCAGCACAGAATTATGTTCACACACTGTTGTAATCACATGATCGCCTTTTTGAAATAATCCTAAAATCGCTGTATTTAAGGCTTCTGTGGCATTTGATGTAAATGCAATGCAGTCAGCACTCTCTGCGTTAAAAAGCTGTGCTAACTGCTCTCTAACCTGATAAACGCATCTTCCTGCCTGCAGCGTGGCATCATGCGCACCACGCCCAGGATTGCCCATCGTATGTAGGGCTCTAATAATTTCTTCTTCTACTTCTTTTGGCTTTTGCAGAGAAGTTGCTGCATTATCCAGATAAATCATGGTTTTATAATCCTGTCTGCTTTGCTCATTCGCTCTGCTATATCATACATATTTGTAACCTCTCCAACCTGAAGCTTTTCTGTCAGTCCATAAAAATTCAGACATGTACCACATGTGCGAATCTCCACCCCCTGTGCTTCTAAGCTTTTCAGATCTTCTAATGATTCTGAACCCTCGCACGTTAAAAATGCACCGCCGTTATAAAAAAGCATCTGATCTGGCAGCTCATCCTGCTGTGTCAGCGCATAAATAAAGCCCTTTAATAACGTTGCGCCCAACTGCTCATTTGGGCCTCCCATAGTTTTAGAAGAAATAACAACAAGACTAGTCTTCTTTGTTGGTGCACATGGAATACATTCTTCTGTATTCTTTGCAGTTTCACTATCAGGTTTTTGTGTTGTTTGTCCATCTGTCTCTCCAACTGTCAGCGTTACACGATATTCCTGATCTTTTATCTTTTCAGACTCACATCCATACCCTTTTTGCTGCGCCATTTTCGTTAAATTCTGTACAGCAATTTCATTATCAACTAATACCTCTACCACACCTGCTCCATTTAATTCTTTGACTGCCTCTTTTGCCTTCACTAATGGAATCGGGCAGATATCGCCAATTGCATTTACTTCTTTTTTCATAATGTTTTTTCTCCTGTTTTCGCTATTTTTTCTTATAATCAATTACAAAAATTTCTGATTTTTTTTGTTCTGTCACTTCTCCTACGATAGCAGCTGGAAGACCTGCTATTTGCAGCTTTTCACACAAGTCATCTGCCTGTGCTTTTGGTACAGCAAACAATAAACCGCCTGACGTTTGTGGATCATACAGCACTTCTTCCATTCCAAATGATATATCCTCAAACTTCACATATCCTTCAAGATGATTTCTATTTTTTTGACCTGCTGCAGTCAATAAAAATTCTTCAGCGCATTCCATTGCACCATCAAATACTGGAACCTGATCAGCATAGATTACACTCGAGAGCCTTCCATCCATCATCTCATGAAGATGACCTAAAAACCCAAAGCCTGTCACATCTGTACAGGCATGTATGCAAAAATTTCTTGCAATCTCAGATGCTGTGCGGTTAAGTGTTGTCATAGAAGCAATCACCTGCTCCATGGCTCCCTCAGGTGCTTGTTTTACACGGTTTGCCGCACATATAATTCCTACACCCAGTCTTTTTGTTAAGATCAGTTTGTCTCCAGATTTTGCACCATTGTTTTTCCAGATTTTTTTTGGATTAACTATGCCTGTAACTGACAATCCATATTTGACATCACTGTCAGCAATTGAATGGCCGCCGGCGAGACTTCCGCCTGCTTCCTGTACCTTCTCTGCACCGCCCTGAAGAATCTTTCCAAGTATATTTAAATCCATTGATTCAGGAAAGCAGACGATATTTAGCGCAGTTTTTACATCACCGCCCATAGCATATATATCACTTAAGGCATTTGTTGCTGCTATCTGTCCAAACAGGTACGGATCTTCCACCATAGGTGGAAAAAAATCTAGCGTCTGCACAAATGCCTGATAATCATTAAGCTTATAAACTGCCGCATCATCACTGCTGTCATAGCCTACAAGCAGATTTTCATCTTTTTGTCCTTTTGGAAGGCGCTCCAAAATATGCTCCAGCACACCAGCTCCAAGCTTTGCCGTACAGCCGCCGCTTTTGCAAAATATAATTTCTTTTTCACTCATATTGGCACACTTTCTTTATTTTCTGGCACATTCAAATGCTGTTCCTAAAAGAATATCAAGTCCATGAGACATTGAATCCAATATATAAGTAAGACTCTCCTCAACTGCCTTTGGGCTTCCAGGCAGATTCACAATAAGCGTCTGCTTACGAATAACACTAGCTCCACGACTTAACATGGCGCGCGGTGTGATAGTCAAGCTATAGGCGCGTATTGCCTCTGCAATTCCCGGTGCATTACGATCAGCCACAGCAAGCGTTGCCTCTGGTGTCACATCTCTTTTAGAAAAACCAGTGCCGCCTGTTGTCAGTACAAGAGCACATTGTTCTTCGTCTGCTAATCGACAAAGCTCTTTTTCGATTGCTTTTTGATCATCCGGTAAAATGCAATATGATACCACTTCATACTTTTCTGTAGGAAGAAGTGACTTGATCTTTGGACCGCTTAAATCCTCTCGCTCGCCTTTAAAACCTTTATCACTAAGAGTTACAATTCCCACTCTATATTTTTGATTATGTTTTTTTTGTTCCATTGCAGTGCCTTTCTAATTTGCTTTATAATGACCGCTTTTGCCGCCAGATTTTTCCACTAGATGAATCCCTGATATTTCCATGCCGCGATCCATAGCTTTGCACATATCATAAATTGTCAGCAATGCAACACTAACGCCCGTCATAGCTTCCATCTCCACACCTGTTTTTCCGATACAGGAGGTTTTACATGTTGCCTTAATTTGACGATGCATTTCATCTAGCTCAAAAGAAATCTCACAGTCTGTCAATGCAATAATGTGGCATAAAGGAATCAGCTCTGAATTTTTTTTCGCCCCCATAATGCCTGCAATTCTGGCTATTCCAAGCACATCACCTTTTTTTGCCGTATGATTAGTAATAGCCTGAAAAACTTCCTCATTCACGGTGATTGTTCCCGTAGCAACAGCTACCCGATATGTATCTGCCTTTTCATGCACATCCACCATCACGGCATTTCCTTTTTGATCAAAATGTGTAAATCCACTCATCATTTATCTCCTAAAAAAATGGTTTATAGTCTATTGATTAGTTTGCCATATTCACTGCAGTTTTGCAAATACTATTTTTTCTATAGTTTCACTATTCTGTCTGGTTGAATTGATTAACATTTCCCCAATCTGTTCTGCACTTTCTCGCACAATCCTGTCATCACACTGGTTTAAGACGGCCATGTATCTTCTGTCTCCTACATCTTTTCGCAGCCCCTGATCAGATAACAAAATTGCTGCCATATCTTTTTCTGTCAATAAATGATTTTCATCCGCTGACAATAGCTTTTTTGCTTTTTCCAGTCGAAAACAACACTCTTTAAGTGAACGCCCTAAGGCTGAAAGCCCCAAAACAGCCACCACTATATCCGACTCTGGCAAAAGTACAGGCTCATGATCAGCTGGCACTTTACACGGCAAACGCTTTGAGCCATCAGCCTCAATAAGTACAAGATCAGAAAGCTCCATTGCCTGTCTCATCCAGTCAATCTCTGGCATCTTTAACTTTTGCGGATCTTTTTTCTCAGTTGCTCCAATCACCGCCCAATGTCCTGCTGCCCAGATTTCCTGTAACTGTTTTTCGTTCATTGCTAAAAATTCATCCTGCGGCCTGAAAATATGAGTTGTAGTCGTCACAAGCACTTTTTTTCCCTGATTGCTGCTCCACTTTGCAATTGCGTCAATAAGAGAACTTTTTCCTCCTGCTCCAACAAACGAGACAATATGTTTTCCTTCGGCCAGAAAGGTAAAAGCAGTCTTTATTGATACTTCTTGGATTTTTTCCTGCATTGCATTTAATTGGCAATATTGATAAAATTTGCTGATCATCGTTTAGAACTACCTTTCTCTTTCTTTTAAGTCACCATAACACGGATAGTTGACACTTCTAGTATACCGCAGAATGTGTATAAAGTCAGCTTATACATCTGGCACAAAAGACATCAAAATATTTCTTCGATGGACAAGCGTTCCGCGCATACCCAGTTCAAATTTTCCTGCCTGCTTAGCCGATACACTCAGTTCAATATGTGTATCATCCTGCAAGCGAAACTCTACATGGTAGCGCCCAGATGAGCCTGGACTAACAACTCCGTTTTTCGTTATATATTGGGATGGGTTAAAAAGATCAATATTCTCTATCTTTTCTACGACTGCTCCATATTCTATTTCTTTACCAAACAGGAAGCGACCTGCTTTTGTGCCTTCTTTTAATTTTACTGAGCGATTTAAGAACCACAATGCTGCAGCAATCACTATAGCTGCGGCCAAGGTCCACGCTACCAGCACCCACAAAAATGTACTTTTCAAGTGGAATAGAACCCGATACCCCTCTAAATTTAGGCTGCGCCTTGTCCTGTCAACCGTAAAGCTGACTACCATTCGAGACGTGCTTTGAGCATTCCCCTTCGCACTACTTATACCTGAAATTGCAAGCTGGTACTCATTCGTCGTATCACATCTGAGTGACTGAAACTCCTGCGTCTCCTCTGAATAAAGTACTGCATTCGCCTGTGAGATCTCATATTGCTCCCAGTTATCCACAATCTCGATTTCACTGCATCCATATCGAACCGCCTTATCGGGCAGATCAAATACAAGCACTGCTAATACCTTATCTCGATTTGTGGTATACACAAAATATACCGCTGTTTCAATAGATACTGACTGCTGCTCACTGTCCCCTTTTGTAAGAAGAATCGTTTCTGGCTGCTGATCTATCTTTTGGATTTCCTGAATGTCCTGCTCCTCCACTCCAATATAAGAAAGGTATGCCTGTAACAAAAGCTCTTTTTCCTCATCTCTATTATTCTCATTATTTTGAGAATCACTTCCATCACCAAGAGATACTGGAGTTTTTTGGCTTTGTCTGTCCATTCTTACAACGCCAAAGGAAGCGCACAGCATTGCAACACCAATCACGCCAAGAATTATCGCTGCAACTGCACACCCTGTTACTTGGTTGAGCCATCGCTGTCGTCTCTGTCTCCTAATTTGTTTTTGTCTTGCCTCTGCCTCGTCTGAAATTGCATATTTTTCGACTAAGCGATCATCGATGCCATCCATAAGTTTTAAAAAATCTTCTTTCTTCATAAGTGGTACCCCCTTTCTGAGAGATACTGCTTTAACTGCTTGCTCTTTTCGCTCCCTGAATAGCTCTGTGATTTCCTGATCACGCTTGAACAACCCCGCCCGACGGGTCGGACGAGGATTCCGTTGCAGCCGTCAGGATTTCTCACATTGGGATGCATTGGA